>JANMME010000550.1:0-2493 GCA_031373015.1 Saprospiraceae bacterium | reverse complement strand
TTATTTCGAAAGCAGAGCAAATCCGTGTCTCATCCGTGTGATCTGTGTTCCATTTGCCACGGCGAAATAAATTTCGCGCCACCGTAAGCCTCCATCTGCCGCGCAATGTACTTTCCGAGAATATCAAATTCAACGTTCACCTTATCTCCAACCCGGAGGGTTTTGAAATTGGTGTGTTCCCAGGTATAAGGGATAATCGCAACAGAAAACAAATCCTTCCCAGGCGACACCACCGTCAGACTCACGCCATTGAGGGAAACGGAGCCTTTGTCTACCAACAACCCGGCCTGTTCGGGACGGAAACGGAATGAAAATTTCCAAGAGCCTCCAGTCTCCACAATCTCCACGCATTCAACCAATTCATCCACATGGCCTTGTACGATATGCCCGTCCAAACGCCCGCCCATAGGCAAGCAACGCTCCAGGTTCACAAGCGTTCCCGGCTTCCAATCGCCCAGATTGGTGCGGCGCAAAGTTTCCTCCACTGCGGTGACGCGATGCCAGCCCGCACCCACTTCCACCACGGTGAGGCAAGCCCCATTGTGGCTCACACTTTGGTCAATCTTCAATTCCGAAGAGATGGAGCTTTCAATGGTAAAATGCACATTGGAGCGGTCTTTTTCCACTGCCTTGACTTTGCCTAGAGATTCTATGATGCCTGTAAACATGGTAAAATCTTACTTTGGGTAGCCCGCAGCAATCCAGCAATTGATGCTGTCACGCTGGGCTTGGCTTAGGCCGCCGCCTTGTGGCATGTCCTTTTTTATAACCACACGGTTTAGCACATGTCCTTCATCCAGATGGGGTTTAATACCCTCGTACGTCCTATAATCATGTGGGCCGGGGCCAGTGCCACTGTGGCAACTAAGACAATACTGGTCAATGATACCTTTGATATTCAAGGTATAAGAAAGGGTTGCATTAGGGAGGGTACACTCGGGGCCTTTTATCTCGTCTTTTTTGCAACTCTGCCAAGTAAGCGTACTGGCTATTAGCACAAAAAAGGTGGCGGTGATGACTTTCAATTGCATGGTTGAGTTCTTATGTATTGAAAAGGTGAAAATTGAGCGATAAAGATATCCATCTGGATCCTTTTGACGGCAACGGAATAAATCAAACTGCTTCTAAGGTCGCATTTCAGCCAAAAAACTCCGCACTGAACTGAAACTAACGGTCTGGTTTTGGAAAAAATGTTGCGATGCAGCGGCCTCTTCTGCATTCGCGCCGAGATGGTTGAGTATATTGGTCAGGTGCATTTTCATGTGCCCTTGTTGGATGCCAGTCGTGATGAGGGATCGCACGGCGCCAAAATTTTGGGCCAGCCCAACTGCTGCAGTAATGCACATTAATTCGACCGCAGAAGGATTCCCCAATATTTCGAGCGAACGTTTGGCTAGTGGGTGCAGGGATGTGAGGCCACCTACCGTGCCTAGCGCGAGCGGGATTTCCAGTTCGAATCGAAAAATGCCATCGCGCACGGAGCAGTTGCTGAGGCTTCGGTATTGTCCATCCCGGCTGGCAAAGGTATGGCCACAAGCTTCTATGGCCCGGAAATCGTTGCCCGTGGCGAGAACTACCGCGTCAATGCCGTTGTAAATCCCTTTGTTGTGCGTAGTTGCCCGGTAAGGGTCAATCTGCGCGATACGTACAGCGCGGGCAAAACGATGGGCGAGTGCAGCCGCATCCATGCCCTGAGCGCGTGCCAAATCAGCAAAAGAATCAATGGGGCATTCCACCCAAGCCCTTACGAGGCACTGCGGGGTATAATTGGAAAGGATGGACATCAGCACTTCAGCATCGCGTTCCACGTCGGTGAGTCCGGGAAAAAGGGTAAAGAAATCTTCGAGCGTATCTGCGAAGCGCTCCAGCACGGAATTGATAAAGTTCGCGCCCATGCTGTCGCAGGTCTCGAAGGATGCGCAGAGTTGGTAATACTCTGGTTCAACAGTTTCAAAATCAATCAGTTCTATATCCAGAATCCCGCCGCCCCGTTGTTCCATATTGGCCGTCAAATCGCCACAAGAATCCAAAAGGCGGGCTTTCAAATCTGGGAAAATGGCGCGAAGTTTTTCGGGACTTCCGGGCCAGTAAAAATGGACTTGGCCTAGTTTTACGGTACCCAGCACCTCGGCGTGAAAGCCTCCGCGTTCCTGCCAAAAC
This sequence comes from Saprospiraceae bacterium, assembly GCA_031373015.1. Classification (GTDB taxonomy): domain Bacteria; phylum Bacteroidota; class Bacteroidia; order Chitinophagales; family Saprospiraceae; genus M3007. The sequence goes on along the minus strand of JANMME010000550.1, from coordinate 333 downwards.
TTTGCTGCGCTGCTCGCCGCCGCCACCACACTGCTTTCTTCAATCACCATCGGCACGGCGTAGGTTGTTCCGTTGATCAGAAAATTGGGCGCAATGCAATAGGGGAGGGCGTAGTTCGCCACCGTGTTTTCGGCAAAACCGTCAATTACGTTTTGCACAGCAGCCTCGGGGTGTTGCCAAGTGGCAAAATCGTTCGCTGCCGGGATTACCTCTGCGCAAAAATGCTCGGTCAGCCACTTGATTTTCTCCTTTTTGGGAAGTTTTGAAAAGCCGTTGATCGTTTTTGTCATAATTATCATTGGAAAGCGGTTGCGAGGGTTTGGCGACAAGGGA
>JANMME010000547.1:0-3004 GCA_031373015.1 Saprospiraceae bacterium | reverse complement strand
CCGAAAGCGCCATGATAACCTTCTCGTTTCCAACCTGTTGGCGCAGTGAAGTGATGGTTTCTTCCACAAAATGCTGTGCTGTCCAGTCGCCCGCACAGCCACAGATATCGTGGACGAAATTTTTCAAAATTTCAAAGCCTTCAAGGCTGTGGAAGACCTCCGGGTGGAACTGTATGCCATACACAGGCGTTGCAAATTTCCCTTCTTCCGAACGGAAGGCCGCGTAAGGGATTGTGTCCGAATTGCCCAGCACCTCAAAACCTTCGGGCATGCGCACAATGGTGTCCGAGTGGCTCATCCATACCTGCGAACGTTTCGAAATGCCCGCGAAAAAAGGATCACTCGGCGCGTGGTGCTGTAGCATGATCTTGCCATACTCTCGTTTGGAAGATTGTGCTACTTCGCCGCCAAAGAAATCCGCCATCAGTTGGGCGCCATAGCAGATGCCGAGCAGGGGCTTTTTCCCTGCGATTAGGTTCAAATCGAGCCGCAGGGCATTTTCCCAACGCACAGAAAAGGGGCTGCCAGAAAGGATAACGCCCATTATATCGTCGGTGAGCTCGGGCAGTTTGTTGTATGGGACAATTTCGCAGTAGACATTCATCTCGCGCACCCTTCGGGCAATGAGTTGGGTGTACTGCGAGCCAAAATCGAGGATGAGGATTTTTTGCATAAAGTCAAGTAGGGCGAACTTCAGTTCGCCAAGGAAGCGGCAAAGGTAGGGAAAGGGAAGAAGGGAAAAGAATGGGATTTACTTCCAAATCGTCGTCACTTGAGTTAACTACGCTTTTTCAAATACCCCACAAAGCCAATTTTCCCGACTTTTCATTTCCTTTTTTGAAAAACCTGCCGCTTCGGCGGCTTCGGTTACTATGGCTTCATCGGTGAGCAAGATGCCGGAGATAAGTAACCAGCCTTTGGTTTTCAACAAGTTGGCAAGTGCAGGAAGCGATTCAAGTATGACGTGCCGATTGATATTGGCCAGAATTCCGTCGAATTCACGGCCTTGGATGGCAGCGAGCGTGCCGAGACGGGCGGTCACGTTTTCTACGCCATTAGCAGCGCAATTTTCGACCGTATTGCGATACGATTCCGCTTCGATGTCAACGGCTTCCACTTCTAAAGCGCCCTGTTTGGAAGCGAGGATGGCGAGAATACCTGTGCCGCAGCCGTAGTCCAAAACTTTAGCGCCCGCGAGCGGCAAGTGTTCGATGGCGGCGATGCACTGCCAGGTGGTCTCGTGGTGACCGGTGCCAAAGGCCATTTTGGGATTGATGACCAACTCCCATTTCATGTCTTTAATGGGCTCGTGAAAATCAGCCCGGACCGAGCAAAAATCTCCCACTATGACGGGATGGAAATTGCTTTCCCAGAGTTCGTTCCAATTCTGGCCGAGGACTAGTTCATTTGACCAGGTAAAATCGAATTGACCTTGCAAATCAAGCAGTTGCGCTTCGATTATTGCTTCGGAAGTCGAAGCAGGAGCGTATGCATTTAGCCCATCAGGCATTTCTTCGAAGGTGTCAAACGGACTGTCAGACAGGAAAGCGACGAGGATTTCGGCGGTTTCTGGATCGGTTTTGAGTTCGTATTTGTGGTAGTTCATGTACGGATAATTAAAACATCCAGTTCAATCCCAAGCCAAACTGAAGATCCTCGTGGGCGCCGTCGTCGTCATAAATATCACTAAAAACCACTTGGTAATTGCCAAAGGCTGACAACTTCAAAGAGGGGGTCAATTTGAATCGGTAGCCAGAAGTAAGCCCGAAACCAGCAGCAGATTTGTATGCATAATCTATTGTTCTGCTTGGATAACCGCTAACCATGGGGCTCTCTTTTGGTGTTGTCGTCAAAGAAGAGTAAACGCCGAAGCCCCCGACATAAAGGCCCTGAAAATCTTCCTTCCAGTAATACCGAAAGATGGGTCGGAGATTTAATTGATAGCGTTCAATGGAATAGTTGATCAATACCAGGTTAGATGGCTGGTAAGCATGTACATAAACGATTTCTGGCTTATATCTCTGCCAATCCACCTCCATTCCAAAAGACACATGTTTTCTTGATTTGTATTCGTATTCAATAGATGCACCGACAGCAGTATAGTTTATCTCGGTGGCATTGATGGTATTGATGACAGGAGCATAGGTGCCCGACAAGGAAATTTGTCTGATTTGGGCTGCCAGATTCGAGGCCGACAGGAGTATCCAAAAGGCAATTGAAAAGGATAGGGTTTTGTACATGATCGCATGGGTTTGACGGCAAAGTAAGCGAAATTCATTTCATCATTGTTTGAGGCGAAATGAATTTCGCCCTACCGCCGCTTAAACCTCGAAATCCCAGCCTTTGGCGCGGGCAATCCCATGCCTCCAGCCCCCGGCGGCATCCCCATTTTGCTGGCAGGCATTTTGGAAACCTGGTGCATCATCTGCCGCATCTGGCCGAAGTTTTTCATAAAGAGGTTGATCTGGTCAATATTCTGACCACAGCCCCGGGCCAAACGTTTTTTGCGCGAGAGGTTGATGGCATCCGGGTTGGCGCGCTCCCAAGGGGTCATACTTTGGATGATGGCTTCCACGCGCACGAGGGCTTTATCGTCAATAGGGGCATCTTTCAGTGCCTTGTCCATGCCCGGAATCATAGACATAAGGCTTTTTAGGTCGCCCATTTTTTTGATCATCTGCATCTGACCGAGGAAGTCGTTGAAGTCAAACTTGTTTTGTTTGATGCGCTTTTCCAGGCGTTTTGCCTCCTCGTCGTCGAACTCCATTTGGGCTTTTTCCACGAGCGAAACAATGTCGCCCATGCCCAGGATCCGTTGCGCCATCCGGTCTGGGTAGAACACATCGAGTGCATCCAACTTCTCGCCTTGCGACACGAATTTGATGGGTTTGCCCACCGTGTGTTTGATGGTCAAGGCTGCCCCGCCGCGGGTGTCACCATCGAGTTTGGTGAGTACTACACCGTCAAAATTGATGCGTTTATTGAAAGCTTCGGCGGTGTTCAC
>JANMME010000505.1:0-1602 GCA_031373015.1 Saprospiraceae bacterium | reverse complement strand
AAACTTAACCTCGCCTTAATCCCCTCTTCATGGCAAACGTTTCTCTGGAGATCCTTTTGCCCCCTCTTTTCATAATCACCCTTTCACAAACTTCCCTGCATATCTACCCTTCTTACCGTCTATTTTTACAAAATAAACACCTGACGGAAGCGAAGCAACCGAGAGGGAAAGCGCATTCCCTTGGTTTTCAAACAAAACCGACACGCGCTGGCCATTGGCCGCAAATACCTCCACGGTTTGCGCTTCATCGCCAGGCAAGGTGACGCGCGCAAAATCTGAAGTAGGATTGGGCAAAAAACTGACCTGGGCAGGCTTGATCTCGTTTATGCCAGACAGCACTGGGTCAAAGCGTGTGCCGCTATTCAGCACCTGTTTTGTGTCCACTTCTTTCACGAATGCCAGTACAAATACCTCATCTGCATTCCAGGTATTTGGGATACTATAATTGAAATTGTATTCATTCGTCCCTCCAACAACTGGCACTGTAAAAGGATCTCCAGCAACAGCCGTCAACATTTTACGAAACACATCGCGGTGTACCATTTCACCGTTTGGGGTTTGCAAATTGACCGTTTTTTCGGCGATGGCTACAAAAATTTTGTAGTTCCCAGCTGGAATTTCTCCCAGCGCTTTTGCTTTCACATTGACCGAACGTGCATTGTTCGGGCCTGATTCGGTGACTTTTATATAAAGCGGGCTGGTTTGACCAAGATAGGTCTGGAGTTTGGCTTCGGTGAGCAACGGATTTGTGGGGCTTTGCGTCGCACCGTTCAGTACAATGGTTGGGGTGCCCGACACTGGATAAAGCGAAGTCCAAGCCGTGTTTTCAGTCGTATTGGCTTGATAGAAAACACATTGTGGGTATGGAAACATGGGGTGTACGGAGATGTGGTGCACGTCATCTGCATACTGGGCTTGCGTAATGAGGTTGTAAAGAGCCGGGTTTCTGCTGGCGCAAGGCGGACAGTTGGAATTGGTAAAGTGCTCAATGAGCAGGTATTTTTTTGCGCTTTCCTGCGCGAGGAGGGAGGATGCCAGTAAGAGGCAAAATAGGAAGGACGAGTGTTTTTTCATAATTGAGTAGCAGTTGAATTTGTGAATCTCCACAAAGGTAGCCCCTACCTTACGCACTACGCTACCTTTGACTTTTTCAAGTACAAGAAATGTCGCCACGCGAACGATTCAAGCAAACGCCGTATCCTTGCGCCAGAATTTTTGAATAGCACAAACCTAGTTTTCAAATGTACCTGCTTACTATGCCGGACTTTGCTTCCGGTGAAGTCTGGGTCAGCCTGCTGACCCTTACCTTTTTGGAAATCGTGTTGGGCGTTGACAACATCATTTTTCTGAGCATCATCTCTGCCAAACTCCCCGCACACGAACAGCCAAGAGCCCGCAACATTGGCCTTATTTTGGCGATGGTTTTGCGCATCGTTTTGCTCTTTGGCCTTACTTGGATCATTGGTATGGACAAGCCATTGCTCACGATTGACTTCTTTGGCATACACGGTGGTATCACAGGGCAGGGACTGATACTCTTTCTTGGAGGTCTTTTCCTGCTTTATAAGGCCACCTCGGAAATACACCATAAACTTGAAAGTC
>JANMME010000489.1:0-7177 GCA_031373015.1 Saprospiraceae bacterium | reverse complement strand
GTATTTCGTCGTCGAACGAAGGCCAGCCGCAACCGCTGTCGAACTTGTCGGAGGAGTTGTACAAGGGCGCGTCGCATCGGCGACAAATGAAGTGGCCCTTGGCTTTGAAATTGTTGTATTCACCCGTAAATGCCCGTTCCGTGCCTTTTTGGGCAATGACATATTCTTCTTCGGGCGTAAGGGTGTTCCAGTTTTGAGTGTTGTTTTCCATGTTATATTATTGTTTAAAACGATCGTCCGTCAGCGCCTCCAAAAACGTTTTTAAGTCCGTTTTTTCTTCCATTGTCAATCCCAGCGGGGTATTGAGCAAAGTATCGCGGTTAACACCACCCGGCACGGTTTGGTTGGGCACGTCGTAAAATTCGATGACCTCTTCAAGGGTCTTGAACATTCCATTGTGCATATAAGGCGCCGTGAGTGCCACATTGCGCAGTCCGGGGACTTTAAATTTGCCAAGATCGGTACTGTCGTGCGTAATGTCGAATCGGCCTCGGTCTGCCAGGTTCCGACGACCCGTATACAGCCCTACATTGCGGAACTCATCCCCCGTAAAGTCCGGTGAAAAATGGCAATCAAAGCACTTCCCTTTTTTCATGAATACCTCGCGCCCCCGCACAGCGGCTTCGCCCATCGGGTTGGGTTTGCCTTGCATCCACCGGTCGAAAGGTGTATTGGAGGTTTCCAAGGTGCGGACAAATGCCGCCAAAACGGCTGCTAACTTATCAGCATCGGCTGCTTGACCGTAAAGATAGCGGAATGCGGCATCGTATTCTTGGTGTTGGCGCAAGCGTTTGGTCACAAGCGCAAGTGTGGCGCGCATTTCCACCGTATCTTGAATGGGCATTAGCACCTGGTGCTCCAAGGTCGCCGCTCTTCCGTCATAAAAAAAATGTGAGCGTGCGCTCATATTGGTAATACCGGGAGAATTCCGCTTTCCCAAGCGTCCACCTACCCCTCGGCTTACCAGGGCTGTATCGCAAAAAGCAAACTGTGGGATATGGCAACTGGCGCAACTGATCGTGCTGTCAAGGGAAAGGATGGGATCGGAAAAAAGGCGTTCGCCGAGCTGTTCCGCTGTCTGGACCGGGCGATCCGCAAAGGAAAGCAATACAAGCGCGAGCAAGCAGCAGACAAAAATCGTGAGGCGGGTAAACATGTTGCAAAAGTAAGGTAGCCGACAAATGGGTGGTTCAAATTATTGAAAGTTCCTGAAAGTTTAGAACTTTCGGAAAGTTGAGAAAATCATCCGTTTTCCAAATCCGATACACATGAAAAAATTCTCCTTCATCCCGCTCCTCTTCCTTTCAGCATTCACTGCTGCCCCCTCCTTCGCCTCCACTTATATTATTCCTAATGCGGTGGAAATGGCTACGGCGGGTAAAAATATCCCAATATCAAATATCTCAATATCCCAATTCCCCCCACCCCCTGCTCCCGACTTCACCGTCACCAGCTCCGACGGTCAAGTGAAGAAGCTCTACCAAGACTATATCAGCCAACAAAAATTGGTGGTGATAGAGGCGTTTTTTACCACTTGCCCACCCTGTGCTACCCATGCGCCGCTCGTCCAAAACCTCTACACGTCCATGCAGGCGGCCCATCCTGGAAAGATTGAGTTCATTTTGCTCAGCACACTTTTCACCGACACGAACGTAAAAGTGGCACAATACAAAACGAGTAAAGGCCTCACGATGCCTGCCGTTGGCAACGACGGCGGCAGCATTACTGCTTTGCAACCCTATACCAGCGGGCAGTTTGGGCCCTTTCAAGGCACACCGACCTTTATCGTCATCGCACCTGGTAGCGGGGCAGTTACTTTTGACATTCGGGGCAACACGCCCAGCCAAACCATCGCCCTGCTCCAAGCAAAAATCGAGGCGTATTTCCCAAAAGAATGTAGCCTTCAAAACCCCTTTGGCGCTGCTCTCGACGACGTGAAAATTACGGTGGATGCGCCCGCTTTCGATACATCTATTGTTGCCAGTGGCACCTATAGCCTTTCCACGGTCGCTTCGCTCAAAAACACGGCCTATGCGCTCAAGCCCTCCAAAACAGGCACTCCCTACAGTGGCTTGACTACTTACGACTTGGTATTGATTTCCAAACACATACTTGCCATTGAGCCGTTCAAATGCCCCTGGCAAATAGTGGCCGCCGATGTGAATTGTTCGGGAAGCGTCACCACTTTTGATATTGTCACAGCGCGGAAAGTCATCCTGGGCCTGATTGATTCCTTCCCTTGTGGCGCCTGGCGTTTCATGCCGGATTCGGCGGCTGTTACCAGCGGTGACTGTCAGGATTTCATAGGCGTAAAACTCGGCGATGTGAATGCCGGCCCCTGCACCGACAGTCTCACAACCCCTTCCGGCAGCCGCTCACAGCCTCAATATCTGTTCTTCAGGGAACATGATTTTCAAGCGGGCGAGACAGCCCGGGTTTCGCTGTTTTTCATGGAAAATGCCCAACTTGAGGGCCTCCAATGCGCCTTTGATTTCGACCCTAATTTTTTGAAGATCAATGAAGTTGAGACAGAAACGCTCGAAGGTTTCAACCCGGAAGCCTACCACTTGGGAAAAAACCGCCTTGCGCTCTCTTGGCTTCAGCCTCTGGGCCAAGACCTTATAGCAGCATCTGGGCTGCTGACACTCGATCTCACGGCTCCGCAAGGCGGACGGCTTTCCGATTTGCTCCAGTTTTCACAGTCTGGCCTTATGCCGGAATCTTACAGTTCGGAGGGGCAGATTCGCCCGCTCCAGCTTTCGTGGCTTCCGGCCGTTTCTACCTATTTCATTTCTCCCAATCCCGCTAACGGCCAGTTCACAATCCAATCAAATGCCCTGCGCGTGGAGGATTTCCTGGTTCAAATGCTGGACGTTCAGGGAAAAGTTGTTTTTGAAAAAACATTCCCTGCTATGAAAGGGCTGAACCGTTGGGAGATAGAAACAAGCGGCATGTCTGCCGGGCTTTATTTCCTGAAGGTGAAAGGCGAAGCGGCTGGGAAAGTGGTAATTGAGTAGCAGATTTGTCCGCCTTTGATCGCCAAAAGTTTACCCGCCTTCGGTCGCCGAAGGCTTGCCGAAAGTGAACCGTAGTCTTGACGAAGAGGGTGAGAGGTAAATTCCTCGCTACCTTTGCAGCACATTTCAAAAAAATCTATGACAAAAAGTAAGGGTTTAAACCGCGAAACCATCCTGCTCATCGTCGTCGCCGCATTCGGCTTAGCGGGCTTGGCTGTGCTGCAATTTGCACAAAAAGGCCCCTCGGATTCTGATAATAAGGCCCTTGTTCAAGCCGAAAACCAGCAGGTCAGCACAGATGCCCAGACTGCCGCACCGTTCCAAAAGATAACGGGCAAATTGCTCGCTACCGACAAACTCCCCGAAGCTGGGCAGCCCTTCAAATTTTTCCTGATCGAGTCCAACGCGGGGCCGACTTATGAACTGGACTTGGGCGACGGAAAACCTCGACGTCCCTTCGTGAACGGCGTTGTGGACTGTAGTTTCCCGGAACAGAAAAGTTTTCCTGTCACGCTCTATGCCCGCTATGAGGGTCAGGAAGTGATGTTGCAGCGGATTGACCAATTGGTGCTGGGCCACAAGAAAAAGACGAATCCTGTGGGTAACGTGGTGGATTATTGAGGAAAATCATCCCTTGTGTCTTCGCTTTCGCTTTGACATCTTTACATCACCGCTCAACTGAAGCATGGTTTCGGCAGGATCCGTATTGGCCAATACCCTGATTACCTTCAACTGTTGCCCCGATTTTCTTGTCGTGTTGAATCTAACTTTGATTTCGCCCGTTCCACTAGGGGCAATGGTGTCTTTCGGCCATTCCGGCACCGTGCAGCCACAAGCCGCCGTTACAAATGATATCGCCAGCGGAGCTGTACCTGCATTGGTAAATCGGTAAGCATGTTCGACCACAGCGCCTTCTTTCACCTTTCCAAAATTATAGAATACTGCATCCCACACCATCTTGGTTGTGGGGAGTGTATCCGCCTCAACGGCTTGCCCCAAGATCTGGTTGGCAAGAAAAAAGAGCACGGAAAAGCTTGGGAGGATCTTTGTCATGGGAGATTGTTGTGGTGACAAAAGTAGGTTCAAATTGGAACACGGATGACACAGATGAGACACGGATTAACACAGATTCCTAATTGTCAAGCCAAAAAATCTGTGTTAATCCGTGTCTCATCCGCGTCATCCGTGTTCCAATTACCGCGCAAACAACAATTCCCTATACTTCACCAAAGGCCAATACTGATCGTCCACAATGGCTTCCAGGTCGTCCACAGCAACGCGGACTGCATCCATTTGTGGCTTCACCTCATGGCAGAAAATACCCGCTTCAGCGCGGATATCAGCGGCATGATGAGCACGGTCGTACGCCTCGTTGAGCTTCTTCAGGCCGATTTGGATGGCCTCCACGTTTACATTGATGCGCTTCACCAAATCCACCTGCATGCGGGTGCTTTGAACCATGTCAATCGAGCGCATGGCGTTGATATTCTGGGCCAATTCCGTTTGGTAGCGCATCACCGCAGGCAGCACTTGCGTCACGACGATTTCTTCCAAGGTCTTGGCTTCGATGTCAAGTTTGGTGCAGTAACTATGCAATTGAACCGCGTGGAAAGCTTCTAACTCTACATTGCTCATCACACCCGATTGGCTATAGAAATCTTGCGCCAACTGTTTACCCAAAACATCAAGGGCTTCGGGGGTTGTGGCAAAATTGTTCAAACCTCGTTCTGCGGCTTCGGCTTTCCATTCATCAGAGTAGTTGTTCCCCTCAAAGCAGATCGCTTTCGATTCGCGGATGTAGCCTTTCAGCACCGCTAGAATAGCCTCATCTTGTCCCGTGCCATTGTCCATCAATTTATCCACATCTGCTTTGAACGCTACCAATTGCAGCCCCATCATTCCGTTCATCACGGCCATTGGGCCAGCACAGTTTTGGCTGCTGCCTACTGCACGGATTTCGAATTTATTGCCCGTGAATGCGAACGGCGAGGTACGGTTGCGGTCTGTATTGTCCATCTCGAGGTTGGGCAATTTGGAGATCATGTCAAGCGCGCGTTCCACCTCTTTTGCATCTGTATTTTTGCCCTCTGCAATTTGGTCGAGCAATTTGCTCATCGCTTCACCGATGAAAACCGAAATAATGGCAGGAGGTGCCTCATTTGCGCCCAAACGGTGGTCGTTGCCCGCATGGGCAATGCTTGCGCGCAGGATGTCGGCGTACTTGTTTACCGCTGCGATCGTGTTCACAAAGAAGGTAAGGAAACGAAGATTTGTGCCCGGGTTTTTGCCAGGTGAGAGCAAGTTTACCCCTGTGTTGGTTCCCAAGCTCCAGTTGTTGTGCTTGCCTGATCCATTGATTCCAGCAAAGGGTTTTTCGTGGAGCAGTACCCGCAATTTATGGCGACGCGCGACACGCTCCATCAGATCCATCAGCAGTTGGTTGTGGTCAACGGCTACGTTGATTTCTTCAAAAATAGGCGCCAACTCGTATTGGCTCGGCGCCACTTCATTGTGCCGCGTACGCACCGGGATACCCAGTTTGTGGCACTCCGTTTCGAGGTCGCGCATATAAGCGTAAACCCGCTCTGGAATAGAGCCAAAGTAATGGTCTTCAAGCTGTTGGTGTTTTGGAGCAGGACGGCCCAAAAGAGTGCGGCCCGTCATAGCGAGGTCGGGGCGGGCGTTGTAAAGCGCGTCGTCTACCAGAAAATATTCCTGTTCCCAGCCAAGCGTGGCGGAGGTTTTTGTCACTTCCTTGTCAAACATCTGCGCCACCGGCACGGCTGCTTTGTCCAAAAATGATTGCGAGCGCAGGAGGGGCAATTTGTAGTCTTGCGCCTCCCCTCCATAAGTCACAAAAATAGTTGGAATGCACAGGGTTTTGCCTTCGCCTACTGCCATGATGAATGCTGGGCTGGAAGGATCCCACACGGTATAGCCGCGTGCCTCAAAAGTGCTGCGCATCCCGCCGGAAGGGAAAGAGGAACCGTCAGGTTCTTGCTGTACCAGCGCCGAGCCAGTGAACTCCTCAATTACGCGGCCATCGTGCGTGAGCGTGAAAAACGAGTCGTGCTTTTCAGCGGTTTTGCCGGTGAGCGGTTGAAACCAGTGTGCAAAGTGGGTGCAATTCTGCGATTCAGCCCATTTTTTCATGCCGAGCGCCACCACATCGGCAATTTCACGGGTGAGTTTTTGACCATTTTGCACCGCTGCTTTCACGGTCAGGTAGGCGTTTTCGGGGAGGTGGTTGCGCATGGCTTCGTCATTGAAAACGTTTTCGCCAAAGTAGGACGCGATGTTTTCAGTAGCAGATTCCCCCATATCACTAGGGAAAGGCTCTATACGGTTCTCCATCGCCTGGAGTGCATTGAAACGAGATAGGGACATATTTTTCTAATATTGAAGATGAGTAGTTGAATGTCAAATCATGTAGTGAGCAATCCCTGGGCTTATGAGGGTTGAGAAAAGCACGCACTACTAAAACCGTTGGCAAAAGATTAGAATGGCAAAACGCATGGCGTTCAGCTGCAAAAGCGGTATCAAATGACGGGGAAGCCCCGTTGTCGGATGTCCGTAAAAAAGAAAGCGAGCGGTGGATATTTTTTGAGATCAGGGCGGCTGCTCCATTTGCCGAGCGGGGTCGGCAGCCAAATTGAAGAAAAAGAGGAGTCGCGCAAGAAAAGCGGCATTGTCAGTCGGGCAAATACGCTTTTGAAAGGGCAAAGTTAGCCTTTTTTTTCAGTCCATTAAGTTTGGGTAATTTTTTGGTCGAGATTAACAAAGTAAAAAAACAAAACAATCCAAAATAAATCAGTACGAATTCCAATAATTATCTTCAAATTTCAAGTATTTCGGCCATTGGTTTTGCGGCTTCACATTTTCCTGTTTTGCAACTAAATTCCCGATACCGCCGAGTGCCGCCAATGCATAACAACGGATCACGTTTGCGAAACCTTTTTTTGGTTTCGTAAACGTAAGAGGCGTTCGATGCCTCGATCCAGGTCGGTTTCAAACCATTGTTTCAAGGGGTTGTGTAAAAAGTCAATTTGCTACTTATAAACCGCTAGTTTCCTACGGCTCAATTTTTTAGTGATTTTCGGGTGACTGAACTGCAATTCGAGTGAACTTCGTTGCACAACCTCCCTTTTTTTGTGATTTTA
>JANMME010000445.1:0-6306 GCA_031373015.1 Saprospiraceae bacterium | reverse complement strand
TGATTTTGCCCCGCATTGGCTTCACTTCCCAGAGGCGATGATCTGGATGCGCGATTTTTTGCGCGAACACGAGGCCGACCTCGGCTGGTGGAATTTCCTGATCGTACATCGGCAAGATGTGCGGCTTATCGGCACTTGCGGCTACAAAGGTACGCCGAGCATTTCGGGCGAAGTCGAAATCGGCTACGAGATTGCGGAGCTTTATCAAGGACAAGGCTTAGCTACTGAAGCCGCACGCGCTTTGGTGGAAAATGCATTCAAGCACGAGTCTGTGAAACTTGTGACGGCACACACGTTGGCCGAAAAAAACGCATCCAATCATTTGCTCCAAAAGATCGGCTTTCAATTTATTGAGGAGCATATTGACATAGAGGACGGGAAGATCTGGGAGTGGAGGCTGGAAAAGAAGTGAGCGAATTATTACCGCAAGCCGGTATTTTTTTCTTTTTTTTGTGCAACAAAATTTTAAAGGCTATGCGTTACTTCCTACTTCTCCTTTCATTCACAGGCACTTGCATACTTTCCGGCCAGAACCTGAACGTAAGTTATCTGGGCAAAATGACTTATGGCAATCAGCCGCTTGCCAATGTTTGGGGCTATGCTGCCGGTGGAAACGAATACGCACTGGTAGGGGCACACAACGGCTTCAGCATCGAAGACGTGACCAACCCGACGGCTCCTACCCACATTGTTCAGTTAAGCGGGCCTTCCAGCGACTGGCGTGAGATAAAGACCTATCAGAACTATGCTTATGTCGTCTCGGAAGGCGGCGGCGGAGTTTTTATTGTTGACTTGACGGCGCTGCCCAATGTGCCTGCATCGGGTGATTATCACAACTATTATGGAGATGGCGCCATTGATGGCTTATTGTTAAGCGCCCATGCCCTTCATGTAGACGAAACGGAAGGTTACCTGTATGTGTACGGCAGCTACTTGAGCAACAACAGCAACCAGGGAAAGCCTTTGGTCTTTGACTTGGCTGACCCCTTCAATCCGGTTTATGTGGGTGTTTACACCGCCCCATTTGCAAACAAATACGTGCACGATGGCTATGCGAACGGCGATTTCATGTACTCGGCGCACATTTTTGAAGGCAAAGTTGCCATTGTGGACATGGCAAATAAGAGCAACCCAAACACGCTTGCTACTTTTACCACGCCCAACGCATTCCCGCACAACACCTGGCGGAACGGCAATTTCCTTTTTACGACCGACGAAGTAAGTAGTGCCTACCTAACGGCTTATGACATTTCAGATTTGGACAATGTTACCGAAGTAGGCCGTATCCAAAGCAATCCCGGCTCTGGTTCAATAGTGCACAATACCTACATCAAGAATGATTATGCCATAACATCCTGGTACAAAGACGGGTTTACCATAGTAGACGTGTCCCGTCCTCAAAACATGGTCCAGGTAGGCAATTATGATACCTACCCGGATGACCAGGGCAATGGTTTCGCAGGTTGTTGGGGTGTTTACCCTTATCTCCCTTCGGGAAACATATTGGCCTCCAACATTAAAAAAAAGGACACCAATGACGGCGAACTTTGGATACTTGACCCGACTTATGTGCGGGCCTGCTACCTGGAGGGAAAAATCACAAGAGCCTCTGATGGCACCCCTTTACAGGCAGCGAGGATCGAGGTGTTAAGCACCCCCCTCAGTGTGCCAAGCAATGCGGGTGGCTTATACAAAACTGGTTGGCACGAAAGCGGTGATTTCGATGTGCAGGTGAGTAAAATTGGTTATCAAACTTGGACTGGGACGGTAACGCTTTCCCATGGCGTGCTTACTACGCTTAATGTGGCCCTTTTAGCTCCCGCAGCGGTCGAGATGCTCCGGTTCGATGCTGTTGCAGAAGGCTCCGGTGCGCACTTGAGCTGGGCTACTGCCACCGAGCGAGACAACAAAGGTTTTGAAGTGCAGCACAGTGTAGGCAGCACAAGCCATTGGCAGGCAGTGGGTTTTGTGCCAGGCAAAGGCCATGCTGACTTGCTTTCAGAGTACAGTTTTGAGGTTCAAAATCTCTCGGCGGGTAAACATTATTTTCGGTTGAAGCAGATAGACTTTGATGGGAAAGAAAATTTCACCGACGTAAAAACCATTCAAATCCGCAATCTCGCATTTCAAGCGGAAATGCTGCCCAACGCTACATCCGACCGCTGCACGCTCCATCTTTTTTCGGAAAAACCCATGAAGGTCACCGTAGAAATAGTAGATGCCACGGGTTATAAAATGGGCATTTCATGGGATTTTGAAATCGAAAAAGAACTTGCTTTGCCCATCAATGCCTCTATCCTGCCAGCTGGGGTTTATTATGCGCACATCATCACGGAGATCGGGAATGACGAGGTGGTGCGATGGGTAAAAGAGTGAATGGCCGAAGCGATTGGAAATAACTGCGGCTTGATTAGCAATGTTTTTGGTTCTTTTGTGGAGCGAATTAGATTTCAATCAATGCAAGACTGGATAACGACTAAAATTGCTGAAAGCCAAGAGATGAATTTCTCTGGGGCTGAAAAAGTGCTGGCAGATGCGATTTTTGAAAAAATCCCCAAAAAGGAATTAGACAAAGGGAGGTTTCTCGCTGCGGCTTTCGATCTGTTAATGACGGCAGAGTATTACAAATCGGTCACTTTGACAAACTGGCATTACTGTCCGAATGAGCGACCAAAGATGTATTATACTTTTTTGAACGCCTGCCCTTATTGTTGTTTGAAGCAAAAATTTGTGTTCGCTCCCGGTAACAAACCTCAGTCGGGTTCAATTGGAAAATCTTCCACGTTTATTCTTGCACTAGTCTTACATTCATATTTCCAAAAGACAAAGGTCAAAGTGGAAATCAAGAAAAGTAATGAACCAGTTGATTTGATCGTAATTGACGAGGTTAGTAAACACGTGTTCGCTGCGGAAGTTAAATCTGCGCCCTTGTCTATTCTTCCACTATTCTCAGAAACTGAGGAGTTGACTATGATGGAAGATGGGGCAATTGTAAAAGTAAATGCCCACGAACCCATTTCAAACATACATTTCAGCACTCAGCCAGTTTCAATTGGATTACCCAAACTCGTCAAAAGCAAGTGGGAGTTTGAGTTTTTTAAAATTAAAGGCTTGAAAAACAACAAAGATTGGCCTTTTTTGGAACTAGCAAAGTTAGTTCGTGAGACCAGTTTCTGGGAGCACTATGTCGCCTACTGGGTAATTGCTTATGAAACTTACAAACATAGACAGCGAGAAAGCCCAATCTATTGGTTTTCAAATGCTTGTGGCTCTCCTCAAGCGGTTTCAGATGACTGGCTTGATCGCAGGACTGGAGGCGGGAAAGAGAGCATTTCTGACAGCAAAACAAGTGTAGGAATGGATCGTACAGACGATATCAAGAAAGGTATTTACCAAATCTTGAAAGTCGGCGCAGATGGGAAGCCTTTTTCTCAAAGCTACATGGTTAGTGTGGGTATTCTATCAAATGTGGATGCTGCGAGACATTTTGACGAATATCTTAAAAACCTTCAAAACGTGGTATGGGCGATTGATCCTACAGGTTCTGCTAAAAAGGTGCGAGATTTGCCGCCCGATCAAGAAATATACAACCTGTTTGATGGTATTGTGACTTTCACGAGAAATATTGTAAGAAACGAATGGCTGAAACAAATCTTCCGATTTAATGACAATTTCTAACCACATTTCTCGAAAAGTCGGCCCCACAGTCCAGGAGCGAATTGATGCGCTCAAAATCGGACAAAAAATGCAGGATTTGCCAGAACACCTCTGGCACAAGAGTTTTCTGTTCTATGTGAAGGAAGACCCTAACCGAGTGGGAGGCCCCAATATCCGTCTTTTGCGGCTCGACCCTGCCAAGCCATCTCTTACGGTCACTGGGTTTGTGTTCAATAAGTTTGTACATCCTTATGAAAACCGCTTCATCTCTGTACGCGAGGCAGCACGCCTACAAGGTTTTCCTGATGATTTAGAATTCAAGGGTAGTCTTACGAGCACCCAACAACAGGTTGGAAATGCAGTACCTGTTCAGTTGAGTAAAGCAGTTTGTGAGACAGTGCTAGAATATGCTGTTAAGTGCGGGTTTAAAAAAGACCTTTCAGCGTTGAGCTTGTTTTCTGGTGCAGGAGGCATGGATATTGGAGCGCACCAAGCCGATTCCAAGGGCTTGAAAATCAAGATAAAACTATGTATTGAGTATTGGAAAGATGCCTGTGAAACGATGAGCGGCTATTTCAAAAATGGAACGATCATCGCTCATAAAAGTGTGGTGGAGATTACTGATCCAGAAATTTTTTGGAAAGAACAAACAGGCAGTGCCGCGAACCCCGATTTCATTTTTGGCGGGCCGCCCTGCCAGTCGTTTAGTCAGGCGGGTAAACAAAAGGGAATCGAAGATGACCGAGGAAATTTGGTTTTTGACTTTCTCCGTTTTGTAACCAGCTTGCAGCCCTCCTTTTTTGTCATTGAAAACGTATCAAATTTGAAAGGGGTGGATTCGGGTAGAATTTTCAGGAAGATACTCGAAATCGCAGATGAATTGGGCTATAACGTTAACACTGGGACGCTCTCCGCTGCTGACTTTGGGGCACCACAATTGCGCAAACGCATCTTTTTCATAGGCTGTAAAAAAGAACTGGGCAAAGTTCCATTGCCTTTTCCAACACACGGTGACGGAGCAAGTCTTTTTCTACAACCATACACTACCGTTGGTGATGCATTCCAAAATCTGCCGCCCTTGTTTGCCCAAATGGAGGTTTCAAAATCGGAAGAAGATGAAATCTTGAAATGGGCTGAAATGCCAGAACCTGAAATCCTCGAAACCGAACTAATTGACTGACAAATCAAGTTCAATGAAATTAGACAACATCGTTTCCACAAGCACAAAAGCCACCCGCGATGGCTTCGGTCAGGGCCTGCTCGAAGCAGGCCGCTTGAACCCCAACATTGTCGGCCTCACTGCCGACCTCATGGAAAGCCTGCAAATGCAGCATTTCCAGAAAGAATTTCCAGAGCGATTTTTCCAGATCGGCATCGCCGAGGCAAATATGATGGGCATTGCGGCTGGTTTGGCCACGGCGGGAAAGATACCGTTCACAGGTACCTTCGCCAATTTTTCTACGGGCCGCGTTTACGACCAAATCCGTCAAAGCATCGCCTATTCGCACAAAAACGTCAAAATATGCGCCTCCCACGCGGGCGTGACCCTTGGCGAAGACGGCGCCACCCACCAAATACTCGAAGACATCGGCATGATGCGGATGCTGCCAGGCATGACGGTCATCAATCCTTGCGACTACCATCAGACCATGGCAGCGACCATGGCCATTGCTGAGCATCACGGCCCCGTTTATCTTCGATTTGGCCGGCCGGCCTGGCCGATGTTCACCGAAAACATGAAATTTGAGATTGGCAAAGCCCTGCTCCTTGCTTCTGGCACAGACGTGACCATTTTTGCTACCGGACACTTGGTTTGGACGAGCATTGAGGCGGCAAAGGAACTCGCTGCGCAGGGCGTTTCTTGTGAGGTCATCAATATTCACACAATCAAGCCGCTCGACGATGAAGCCATCCTTGACTCAGTGAGCAAAACGCGCGCTGTAGTAGTAGCTGAAGAACATCAGCGCAATGGCGGCCTCGGAGATGCCATCGCCAATTTGCTGGTTCATAAATTACCGGTGCCCATGGAATATGTTGGCGTGAACGACTCTTTTGGAGAAAGCGGCAAACCTGCTGAACTGCTAGAGAAATACGGCCTCGGCAAAAAAGATGTGCTGTGGGCGGTGAAGGACGTGCTGGACCGTAAAAAATAAAAAAACAAAAAGTATCATTTATGCCTGTCAACTCTTTACCTTTATTCGTTCAAGAAAATTATGAAATTCATGAATGGAGACATGCTTCTGCTATATTAGAACATGATTTTCCATCTGAATGGGCGGAATTATGTGAACTCTTAATGGAATTCAGGCTTTGTAAATCTTTTATTGAAAGACCTGGAGGGAGGAAATCGCTTGTTTCAGAGTGGATCGACAGCAGACTTTTTGGAAAAGAATGGGTTGAAAAGAAATTTGATACTTCGGTAATTGTTGATGGACACAATATGGACAGTCCAACTCACTCAGTGGACTGCTATAAAAATCGAGTGGCACTCGAAATTGAGTGGAACAATAAAGACCCTTTTTTTGACCGAGATTTAAACAACTTTCGTTTGCTTTTTGAACTTCGGGTCATTTCAGTTGGTGTAATTATCACGCGATGTGATGAACTACAAAACATTTTTAATGAATTAGGTCGTGGGCCAAGTTATGG
>JANMME010000435.1:0-6052 GCA_031373015.1 Saprospiraceae bacterium | reverse complement strand
GCCAGATTATTCGGCCTTTCTCGATACGCAGGCCCGCGTCACTATTGGCACGGATTCGCTGACCTCCAACTGGCAACTTTCGATACTGGAAGAGATGAAAACCATCGCGCGTTACCAGAGTTATGTGCCGTTTGCCACGATGTTGCGCTGGGCCACGCTCAACGGCGCACAAGCTCTAGGTTTCGACGACACGCTGGGCAGTTTAGAGATCGGGAAGACGCCGGGCATTGTGCTGATTCAAGGGGTTTCTCCGGATTGGAAATTGAGGGGCGAGGCTATGGCGAGGCGGGTGGTTTAGGCGACAGGGTTTTTTATTTTTGACAGGATTTACAGGATAAGCAGGATGGAGAGGGGTATAGATCCTGCTCATCCTGTAAATCCTGTCAAAAAAACCTTGTCGCCTAAATCACTCTCTGTGCTGTAGCCTCACCCCCCAACTTCCAATCTGGCGAAACCCCTTGAATCAGCACGATCCCTGGCGTTTTCCCAACTTCCAAACTGCCCAGCGTGTCGTCAAAACCAAGGGCTTGTGCGCCGTTGAGCGTGGCCCAACGCAGCATCGTGGAGAACGGCACATAACTCTGGTAACGTGCGATGGTTTTCATCTCTTCCAGAATCGAAAGTTGCCAGTTGGAGGTCAGCGAATCCGTGCCGATGGTGACGCGGGCCTGCGTGTCGAGAAAGGCCGAATAATCGGGCAAGCGGTTTTCGATGTAAAGGTTGGCGTTGGGGCAAGTGGCCCAAAAAGTATGCGGACTCCAGTTCTGGGCGGCCTCGATGTTGGCTCGGTTCGTTAGTGTGTTGTGGACAAAAATGTTTCGGTTGGCCGGGTTCATATTCGCCATCGCGTAGTAGATCGAGGATTTTCCAGTGGCTTCGAATTGGTCTAGTGAAATGCCAAAATTGCCATAAAAATCAAGGAATCCGCCTTTTTTTTCCAAAAACAAGGCCTCCTCCGGCGGGGTTTCCTGATTGTGAATGCTCACCGTGACGTTTGATTTTGGGTTGAAATCGTTGATTTTTTCAAACAAGCTTTTGCTCACGGAATACGGCGCATGGGGTACCAACGAGCGGGCGCTCCCAAGGGCGAGTTCGATCTGTTCGTACACCGCCAACCCGTCGGCAAAGGTCTTTTCCGCCCCGGCATCTTGTAGAAAATCGAAGAGTTCGAGAAAAGTGTGGTAGCGCATCCGTCCTTTGGCTTTGGTAGCAAAAGTGTCGGGCGCATTGGAGATATCGCCCAGGGCTACGATTCCGCCCTCGAGCATTTCCTGTTCGGCTTTTTCGATGGCCTCGGCAATGATTTCGGCGCTGGCGTTGCGCTGCGTCACTACACTCGTGATGAAGGGGATGAGGCCCGTGCCAGTGTCCACTTTGCCTTTCATGTGCGAGAGCTCGAGGTGGCAGTGGGTATTCACAAAACCTGGAACTAGGATGCCCCGGTGCGTTTCAAGGCTGGCGGAATCGTGTTGTTCCCGAGGTTCAATAGCGAGGATTTTACCCGAATCATCGGTGATAAGGACTGCATTTTGAAGGGGTTCGGAGGAAACGGGGCAAACCCAGTCGGCGGTGATTTTGTGCATTTTTCGATTGATACGATTGATTCAATTTTTCGATTGATTAGATTGTGGGGTGAGTGAAACATCCCTTCTATTTTTGCCACGCAAATATCCAATTCAAAATCGAATCAATCCTTCCAATCGTATCAATCGAAAAATCGAATCAATAAAAAATGTCTCGTTTTCACATTGACCCCAACATCACCCGCGCCCGCACCATCGCCACAGAGGTATACACCAGCCCGGCCATTTTCGAGGAGGCCAAAGAAAAGATCTTCGCGCCTTCGTGGCAGTTTGTGGGCGATACAGACCGGGTGTCTGAGCCGGGGTCCGTATGGCCGTTCATGTTGTTGGACAGTTATTTGAGCGAGCCGCTTTTGTTGTCGCGAGACAAAGAGGAAGGGCTTCATTGCCTGTCCAATGTATGCACCCACCGGGGCAATTTGCTGGCGTACGAGCCTTGCAAGTCGAGCCAATTGCGCTGTCGTTACCATGGTCGGGTATTTGGGCTGGATGGCAAATTCCAGTTTATGCCCGAGTTTTCGGGGGTGGAAAATTTTCCTTCGGAAGCGGATCATTTGAAGCAATTGCCGCTTTTTCAATGGGGTAAACTGCTGTTTACCTCGCTGAATCCCCTTTTCTCGGCAGAGCATTTTTTGAGAGAAATGATGCAGCGCGTGGACTGGCTACCGATAGACCAACTCGAATATCGCGCGGATCTTTCCAAAGATTACACCGTCAATGCCAATTGGGCGCTCTATTGCGAAAACTACCTCGAAGGCTTCCACATCCCGTTTGTACACGACTCCCTGAGTGCCGTGCTCGATTGGAGCAACTATTCCACCGAACTTTTCCGGTACGCCAATCTCCAACTCGGCATTGCCAAAAAAGACGACGCCTGTTTTGATCTGCCGCCGCATTCCCCCGACTTCGGGAAGCAGGTGGCTGCCTATTATTTCTGGGTGTTCCCGAACATGATGTTCAATTTTTATCCCTGGGGCCTTTCCCTGAATATTGTTGAACCACAGCATGTTAGCACTTGCAAGGTGCGCTTTCTGGTTTATGTTTTTGACGAATCCAAGTTAAACGCAGGCGCCGGTTCGGGCCTCGACAAGGTGGAAAAGGAAGACGAAGAAGTGGTGGAGAATGTGCAGCGCGGTATCCGTTCGCGCTTTTACGATCATGGCCGATACGCGCCCGACCGAGAGCAGGGAACGCATCATTTTCACTCCTTGCTGGCTGAATTTCTGGGCTGACTAGGCCGGATTTTGCTTCAATCCACGAAAAGTCCAAGTACTTCCATCAATTGGTCAACCCGCAAATTGGATATTGCTGTCGTTGACCCGGCGGACAAGCACTATTACCAGCCTGCCTGGACATTGGTCGGTGGTGGGGTGTTCGACATTCAAAGAACTGAACGCAGCGAAGCCTCGGTGATGCCGAAAAGGGTGACGTGGATCAAACAAAAGGCCCTGGGGTTTTCACCGGAACAAAACCGTGTGGAGTTGGAAAATGGCCCATTGGATTACGATTACCTGATCGTCTGTCCCGGTATTCAACTCAATTGGAACGCTGGAGTATGTATCAGCTCAAGCGGGAGGTATTGCCCAGGATGTATTGGGGGGCTATTTTGAAGGGATTGCTTTAAATAAGCTGAGCGTTCCTTAGATATTTACGGTGTAATTGTATGTCACTTGTGCGGGCTTTTCTTCCGGCTTAGGAGTGGTGGCAGTGGTAACCGTGTAGGCAACCTGCATTTGTTGCTGGGCTTGGGGTTCTGGCGCCGGCACCTGTTTGGGTTTTTTGAATTGCACCCTTACTTTTTGGTGAAAAAGCACATGGACGCCACGGTTGCGTTCTACATCGAATTTCATGAGTTGTACGACACGACAAGCCTCTTCGTCGCATTCCGGGCTCAGACCTTGCAACACCCGCGTCGCCACTACATTTCCTTGATAGTCAATGTCATATTCGATATAAACAGTGCCTTCTACCCCAGCTTCGAACGCTTCTTTTGGGTAGCGCAGCTTGGAATAAATGAACTTGGTCAATTCCTTGGGCCCGCCTTTGAATTGGGGCTGGTGGATGAAGAGCGTCTTTTTTTCTTTTTTCATTTTACCCGTTTACCCGCCGTAGTGCCGCCTTTGGCGGTACGAAGGAGGGTCGTTTGTTCAACCCTTTTGTCTTACTCCTAATGCCCCGAAAGGCGCAAATTCCTCACCTGCAAATATTTGTCCAAAATCTTCAAGCCCATAAATGCCATCGTGAGCAGTATGGTATTGCGCAGCCATGCGCTGCTAAAAAAGCCTGCCCAGTCAAACGTTGGGGCTTGGAACTGAGGGATGTATTCTTCGGGAATTTGAAAAGCGGGGCCAGTAGTGGCAGCAGCGGGCGCCATTAAAAAAGGCACTGCTATCATAAGCACAAATACGGCTGCAATGCCCCATAATATCCAGTCCTGACCTATTGCTTTGGCGGATTGAACTGCCTTAGCAGGTGCTTGTTCAGCAGCCCAAGCGGCCATGACCTGTTGGGCAAAACCGGCGTTGGGTTTTTCCAATGTCAGCCCAGAAAAAGCCCGTTTCTCAGACAAAATTGCCTCTAAGCGAGCCTGTTGCTCCGGGTGTTGGCGCAGGTAAGCATCTACGCGCAACCTTTCGTCGCCTTCGAGGAATCCGTCGGCGTAGTCCCAAAGCATATCGTCGGTGAGCATGAAGTTATTTTCCATAGTCAAAAGTCAAAAGTCAAAAGTCAACGGTCAACGGTCAATTCCGTTGCAAATTTACTTTCCACAATGCTCCTTAAACGTTGGCGGGCACGGCAAAGTTTTGTCTTTGCATTGGTCATGGTGAGGTTGGTGATTTGGCAAATTTCGTCGAGCGTGTGTTCATAAAGGTAAAACAAGGTTATGATGGCTGCATCATCGGACGAAAGATAGCCGATGGCACTTTGGAGTGCGCCGTTGCGGTCATTTTGTTCCATTGCATGGGAGGCATCGGGCGAAGCTTCGTCAGCGAGTCGTAAAGGGCGGTTTTCATCGTCGAGCGATTGAATATCAGGGTGTTGTTTGCGCAAAAAATTGAGCGAAGTCGAGTAAACAATCTTGTAAAGCCAAGTCGAAAACTTTGCCTCGCCCCGAAAATCGGGCAGGTAGCGGAATGCGCGCAAGAATGCATCCTGTGCTACTTCGTGGGCGTCTTCCCGGTTTTTTACCATGCGAAGGGCAAGCGTGAAGGCATAGCGCTCATAGCGGTTCACCAGCGTGGCAAAAGCCGTTTGGCGACCTCCAAGGGCCTGTTGGATCAACGTTTCGTCTGATATGGCTGCGCTCATAATGTTTCCCGGAATTGATTTCCGGGCGGAGTGAAAAGGCGTTTCGCACGAGACACAAAAATAACGAAACTGGTTACAGATTGCCAAGATTTAATGCCCAACGTCCCTTTTATCTGCTCCAAACCTTTGGTCAACAAGATTGACTTAAATTTTTTTGTAACTGGTTAGGATCGGCCACGGATGACACGGATGGGACACGGATTTGCACAGATTTTTTTGCATTCAGCCAGAAATCTGTGCAAATCCGTGTCCCATCCGTGTCATCCGTGGCCCATCCTAACCAGCTATATTTTTCAAAAAAATCAACAACCAAAAAACCAAACCCTCCCCTCTCCCCGTAAATGATCCTGTATTCCAATCAGGGATATTTCACCAAACATTTCAGCACAAACATGAAATCGCTTCTCAAAAGCGCAAGCCTTTTGCTTGCCATCTCGTTCGCAGCCCTTTCAGCCAATGCCCAATCTCAAAAGACCGTCCAAGTGGGCGGTGAGGCTATGTTCCCTGCAAAAAACATCATTCAAAACGCGGTAAACTCCAAAGCACACACCACGCTGGTAGCTGCGGTTAAGGCTGCCGGATTGGTGGAAACACTGCAAGGCAAAGGCCCATTCACGGTGTTTGCTCCCGTCAATGATGCCTTCGAAAACTTGCCTGCCGGCACCGTCGAAACCCTTTTGAAGCCCGAAAACAAAGCCACCCTGACCAAAGTGCTCACCTACCATGTGGTATCTGGCCAGTACGACTTTAAAGCCATTGCAGCCTTGCTGAAAAAAGGTCAAAACAAACTGAAAACCGTCAGCGGCGGCATGCTTACGTTCAAAATGAACGGTTCGCACAACATCGTTGTAATGGACGAAAGTGGAAACACCGCCAACATCAGCACCTACGATGTGTACCAGTCGAATGGCGTAATCCATTCTATTGACACGGTGTTGTTGCCGAAGTAAGGAGGGCTTCCCATCCAAAAACCGTTCCGCCAAATAAAACACACTCCGGAGGAGGGGCCACAAGGCTTCTCCTTTTTTTATGGTTGTTGGTGATGGGGGGTGTCACCACCGAGGGGTTAGGTGAACAACCAGGTGTGCCCCCCCAAAAACAACAAAAAAAATTTTTTTTAAAAAAAAAAACACAAAAACCCCCCCGCCCCCCGCACAAAT
>JANMME010000431.1:0-12305 GCA_031373015.1 Saprospiraceae bacterium | reverse complement strand
TGGCTTGTGTATTGGCATGCAGTAATACCAGCGTAGCGTTGTATTTGGCGGCAAGCGTGGCCGCTACTTCTAATGCATGGCCTGCATTGCCGGAAAAATCAGTTGGGACCAGTATCTTTTTCATGATGTGTTGTATTATTTTGACACAAATTACAGCCTAAAAAAAATCCCGCGAAATGACTTGCGTCAGATCGCGGGATGATGTTAATTTTAACCGATTAATAAGCCTTCGCAAACAACACCCGTCGCTCACTAGGTTTCCCCGTTCGTATGCACTTTCCCGCCTCATCCGGCCATCCGAGCGGTATGCAACGGATGGTCGCCTTGGTTTGGGCTTTGATGTCCTCCTCGGTTTCGGTCGTGCCGTCCCAGTGGGCGTAGGCAAAACCACCTTTGTTCTCCACCACATCTATCAACGCTTCCCAGGTATCTACTTTCGTGATATGCTCGTCGCGGTAGGCTTTGGCGCGGTTGAAAAGGTTGCTCTGAATCTCGTCTAGCAAGTTAACAATGTGATCAGCGATGGTGTCGAGCGGCACGTTGGCTTTTTCTTTCGTGTCGCGGCGCGCCACTTCCACCTGTCCGGCAGCGAGGTCGCGCTGACCGAGCCCAAGGCGGACGGGGATGCCAATCATTTCATACTCAGCGAATTTAAAGCCGGGGCGGTTCTGGTCGTCGTTGTCAATTTTGACGCGAACGCCCTTGGCTTTAAGTTCTGCAGCGATTTTTTCGGCCACAACGGTCAGTTCATCAGAAGGCTTCGGGATGGGAATGATGACTACTTGTGTAGGCGCGATTTTGGGCGGAATGATCAGCCCGTCATCATCCGAATGGGTCATGATGAGTCCGCCGATTAGGCGCGTGGAGACGCCCCAGGACGTAGCCCACACAAATTCCTGCTGGTTTTCCTTGTTCAAAAACTGCACATTGAACGCCTTGGCAAAATTCTGCCCCAAAAAGTGCGAGGTGCCCGCTTGCAATGCCTTGCCATCTTGCATCAAAGCCTCAATAGTATAAGTATCGTCGGCACCAGCGAAGCGTTCATTTTCTGATTTAACGCCCTTAATAACAGGCATGGCCATCCACTCTTCGGCGAATTTGGCGTACACGTCCAGGATCAAAAGCGTCTCTTTCACGGCTTCCTCTGCTGAAACGTGGGCGGTATGGCCTTCCTGCCACAGGAATTCTGCGGTGCGAAGGAATGGGCGCGTGCGCATTTCCCAACGCACCACGTTGGCCCACTGATTGATCAGGATCGGCAGGTCGCGATAGCTTTGGATCCAGTCGCGGTAGGTATTCCAGATAATGGCCTCCGAAGTAGGACGCACGATGAGTTCCTCCTCGAGTTTTGCCTCGGGGTCCACCATGAGTTTGCCAGGTCTGCTGGGGTCGTTTTTAAGGCGGTAGTGCGTCACCACAGCGCACTCTTTGGCAAAACCCTCGGCATTTTTTTCCTCGGCTTCAAAAAGACTTTTCGGGACAAAAAGCGGGAAATAGGCATTGACATGGCCGGTTTCTTTGAACATAATGTCCAATTGGTCGCGCATTTTTTCCCAGATGCCGTAGCCATGGGGTTTGATGACCATGCAGCCGCGCACCGGCGAGTTGTCGGCCAAACGGGCCTTCTGCACAATGTCCAGGTACCACTGGGAGTAGTCTTCGGAGCGGGGTGTTATTTCTTTTGCCATTATAATGATTCGCGATTGGTTTCACACAGATGTTACACAGACGGTTCACGCAGATGTTACGCAGAATTCTGTGTATCATCTGCGTGAACCATCTGTGTAACATCTGCGTGAAACCATATTAGTTGTTGTGTAGTGTTAAAAATCAAGCCGCAAAGATGAGGGGTTTTCCGAGCCAAATGCCGGAAAAACCCCTCAAAAATTCTTTTTGTTCCAATTAAAATCAATTCTACGCCATTGACCTAATGACAATTAATGACCTCCCTCCTACGCCCCCGCCTGCCGAGGCCTGGCGGGCAGGAAGGCTTCGGCGGGTAAAAATGACGATTAATGACCCAATCCCCTACTCCCATTTCGGGATCAAACCCCGCAGCCCCATGTCCACAATCTTTTCAGCAGGAGTTACGCCGTCGGCGTAAATGTCCAATTGGCCATTGGCGTTGTCGTCCAACCATTCAAAACTCTGATTTACAGAGAAGGAGAGCGTCACAGTCAGGTCTTGGGACTCGTTCCCGGTCACCACCAGCGGCGTGTCAAATTTCCCGGTCACTACGCATGAACCTGCCGGAATGGGGCTGCTGGCAAAAAGGGGGTTTACCACGGTAGTTGCGCCAGCCGGGGCTTCCCCGGAAGATAGTTGGTTGTAGGTATCATAAGGTGGGGTGAGGTTGGTCTCAAAGGCCCAGAAGCCCTGTTTTTTGTCGTCGTTCACCGCCAAGGTTTTGGTACGCGGCGTGATGCTGCTGACGTAGGTATTGAAGCCAACAAAAGAGGCCACCGTGCCTTTCTTCTGGGGCAAATTGCCTACGATTGGGATGTTGTTGATGTTGAAGCGCACATCGTAGTTTTGATAGGTCACGCTGGCACGCACCCATTCGTAGGTACCTGGCGGTACGTTTTTGAGGCTTATTTTAGTGAAAACCTGGCCGTCGCCGCCCTTGGCCACTTGGTCAAAATCCACGGCGTTGTCGCCGCCTTTGGTGGTTTCGGCGCCTTTGTACACGATGGCCCCAGCACCGAGCAAAGTAAAAGCCGAGGGAGCAAGTTCGATGTAATGAACACTCATTTCATGGAATTCAGGCGTTTGGGCAGAATGTCCAGCGGCAATAGGCGCTGGCTGGCCAATGTTGTTCAGCCGGGCTTGCGTAGCATCGAATTTAAACTTGAATTGGAGGTTCGCTTCGCTACTGGAACTTTCTTTTTTGCAGTTGGAAAAAAGAAATAGTGCGGCGAACAAAAGGAGCATTGAGTAGTTTCTCATGTACAGGTATGTGTTTGATTTGAATGCCCCAAAACGGAATTTTGACTTTCCAATTGCGGGGACGATGTTTTTCAAAACCATTCAGGCCGAGTTTTGTTATTTTTGCCGCTGTGTAACCTGGAACGCTGTTCCGGGGAAATAAACGATAATTGTTAACAAGCATCTCTGGGGTTCTGCCAAAAGGTCTTTCGCGGATTTTTTCAGGAAACAATGTTTTGTGTTTTGGCCAATTGAATCCTATAAGGTTTTTAAAACCTTATAGGATTTTATAGGAATCAAAATATAATTCCGCAAGAAATTTTCAAACTGGACTTTTTACACTACCCCTACAACATTCTCTCGATGGATACGATCACTAAAAGCCCCGTGATGCTTTACACGGAACAAACGCCCAACCCAGAGGCCCTAAAATATGTCACCAATCGGATGCTTTTCCGGGGCATTGCCGATTTCAAAGATCAGGAATTGGCCGCAGAATGGAGTCCGATGGCGAACAGCCTGATGGAATTGCCTTACGTCAAAACCGTTCATTTCAACAACAACTATGTGACGGTGACGAAGGAAATGAACTATGATTGGACAGACATCATGCTGAAAATCAAGGAGTTCATCAAAGACTACATCGAAAAAGAAGGCGTCATCATTCGCGAAGGCTTTGCCGAGTATGCCGAAAAAGTGTTGGCGACCAGCAACGCCGTCCAGTTCAGCGGCGAAGGCGGCGAAATTGCCAAAAGGGTGAAAGAATTGATTGATATGTACGTGAAGCCTGCTGTAGAAATGGACGGTGGAAACATCGAATTCAAAGCCTTTGAGGCTGGAAAAGTATATGTCACGATGCAAGGCTCTTGCAGCGGTTGCCCTTCTTCTTCGGTCACGCTCAAGGCGGGCATTGAAGGGATGCTGAAGCGAATGATCCCGGAGGTGGAAGAAGTGGTGCAGGAGATGGAGTAATTCGATTTTGGATTTACGATTTTGGATTTACGATTTCCCCCGTCGGCAATTGGCTGGCGGGGGAAATTTTTTTGAGAAAAAAGGATTGCGGCTGAATCTACCTTTGCCGCCATGTCATTGGTCAAAAAACTTGCTGGCGAAACCGTCCTCTATGGCTTGAGCAGCATCGTCGGGCGGATGCTGAATTTTATACTCACGTTTATTTATGCCCGCACCTTTTCTACGGCGGAAAACGGGGTGTTGAATGAACTGTATGCCTACGTCGGTTTTCTGATCGTGATTTTTTCCTATCGCATGGAGTCGGCGTTTTTCAGGTACGGGACGCCTGTGGCCGACCGGGAGCGTACCTACTCGACGGGCCTGATTTCGCTGATCGGTTCTACCCTTATCATCACAACGGCCTTTTTAGTCTTTGCTCAGCCGATTGCCGATTTGCTGTATTACAGTGCCCATGTCGAGTACATCCGATGGTTCGCGCTGATACTTGCCTTTGATTGCTTGGCGGAACTTCCCTTTGCCCGTTTGCGCCTCGAACAACGCCCACGAAGATTCGTAGCAGGCAAACTCCTGAATATCGGCGTCAATATTTTTCTGAATGTTTTTTGGCTGATTTTCTGCCCTTGGGCCGTCAAAAACGGGATGAATTGGGTGTATTTCGTGTGGTCGCCTGATTGGGGGGTGAATTCCGTTTTCATGGCCAATCTTATTGCCAGTGTGGCTACCATGATTTTTTTGACACCGCAATTAAAGGGCTTGAAAACAGGTTTTGAACCCGCTTTGTGGCGCAAAATGATGTGGTACGCCGCCCCGCTCATCATCGTGCAGTTTGCAGGGATCGTCAACCAAATGCTGGACCGCACCATGTTGAAATGGCTGCTGCCCGGAACGCCGGAAGAAAACCTTTCGCAAGTGGGCATTTATGGCAACAACTACAAGTTGGCGATGCTGATCACGATTTTCACGCAGGCTTATCGCTACGCTGCCGAGCCGTTTTTCTTCCGGCATGCCGGGGAGGAAAATGCGCCTGAGATTCAGGCGCAAGCGACAAAATGGTTCACCATCGCCGCCACGACCGGAATGGCAGGTGTGTTATTGTTTCTGGATGCGGCGAAATATTTTCTTGGAGAACGATATTTCAGCGGCTTGAAGGTGGTGCCTATTTTGTTGATGGCCAATGTGTTACTGGGCGTTTATTACAACCTCTCCGTGTGGTATCGCTTGAAAGACAAGACCATGCTGGGCGCCTGGATTTCTATTGCTGGGGCCGTGCTGACGCTCGTACTCAACATTTTACTTGTACCACGAATTGGGTATATCGGTGCAGCATGGACGGCATTAGCTACTTATACCTTCATGTGTTTTGCTACCTGGATCACCAGTTTGAAATATTACCCGGTGCCCTATCAATTTGGGCGGATGGCGCTTTACCCGGCCGTCACGCTTGCGCTTTGGGCGGCGAGCCTTTGGCTTGAACATATCTTGCCATTGGCCGCTATATGGACGGTTCGGGTGCTTTTCTTTGGGGCGTATTTGGGGCTGGTGTATTGGTTGGAGCTTAGGAAACCTGCGCGTGATTGATGGGCCACGGATTGTACGGATGAGCCACGGATTAAATCTGTGCAAATCCGTGTCCCATCCGTGCAATCCGTGGCCCATTGTTTCTAAGAAGGGAGTTTAACTATCTTCGCACTTCAAACTAAAATCAATCATTCAATATGTATTCAATCATTAACACCCTCCACTCCTACAATCGCTACCTCATCCTCGCTGCGCTCGTGTACGTGCTTTACCGTTCATGGACGGGTTGGATGGGCAAAAAGCCTTTTGAAAAGGCTGACAATACCGCTTCGCTGGTGTTGCTTATTCTTGCGCACACGCAATTGTTGCTGGGCCTCATTCAGTATTTTGTCACCAGCCCCTATACCACTGGCGATATGCCCACCAGCGATCCGTGGGTGCGTTATTTCAAAATGGAGCATATCAGCGGGATGATCCTCGCCATCGTTTTGATCCAATTGGGCCGCACATTCTCTAAAAAGGCCGCAACGGACGAGGATAAGCATAAAAAACTGGCCATTTACACCACGGTTGCCACGCTTTTGATCGTTGGTATGTTGGCGATGAAAGGATTATTGTTCGCAACGCTGGCTACGGTGGCGCAGTGAGATCAAATGATGAAGAGTCCCGTTAGGGACTAAATCTTGGTATAAAATGGATGGATATGCGGTTAGGCGTGCCGTAGGTACGCTATCTGTGGGCTTTTAGTTAGCGTACCTACGGCACGCTTTTTCATCTAAAACAACATTTCTACCAAGATTCCGTCCCGCTGAGACGTTCTTAACCCAAATTCGGATGAGCCTTCCCGAAAGAGCGTTTTTTCCTTAATTTTGCGCCGTTCCATTAAAACCTCCGAGGTCTTCAAAGACCTCGGAGGTTTCCTTTTCTGATTTTCTGACCATGCAAAAACCCTCCATTCCAGAAGGTACCCGCGATTTTGGCCCCGAGCAGGTGCGAAAACGCACGTACATTTTCGATACCGTCCGCTCGGTGTTCGTTAAGTTTGGCTTTCAGCCGCTTGAAACGCCCGCCATGGAAAATCTCAGCACGCTCACTGGAAAATACGGCGAAGAGGGCGACAAACTCCTGTTCAAAATTCTGAACAATGGCGACTTTCTAGCCAGTGCCGATGCCGATGCCCTCACAACCAAAAACTCAACCAAACTCACACCCAGTATTGCCAAACGTGGCCTGCGCTACGACCTCACCGTGCCTTTCGCTCGTTATGTGGTAATGAACCGGGGCACTTTGAGTTTTCCGTTCAAACGCTACCAAATCCAGCCCGTATGGCGTGCCGACCGTCCGCAGCGAGGTCGTTACCGCGAGTTCTTCCAGTGCGACGTGGACGTAATCGGTTCTGAATCTTTGCTCTACGAGGCAGAATTGGTGCAGATTTACGATGAGGCTTTTGCCAAAATGCGTTTACCTGTTGTCATCAAAATCAACAATCGAAAAGTGCTTTTTGGCATAGCAGAAGCAGCAGGCATTGCCGACCGTTTCACGGATATGACCGTGGCGATTGACAAACTCGACAAGGTGGGTATTGAAGGTGTTCGCAAGGAACTCAGCGAGCGCGACATTCCTGATTCAGCCATTACCATCATTGAAAAAATATTGGGAACGCCTGATATTCAATCTTTAAAGCCCATTTTTGCCCAGAGCGAAACGGGATTAAAAGGTCTGGAAGAACTCGAACGGGTGTTCCAATTGTTGTCGAAATCGCCGCTTGCGAACGAACTCCAATTCGATGTCACCCTGGCCCGCGGTCTTTCGTATTACACAGGTTGTATTTTTGAAGTCTCTGCCAAAGATTACCAAATGGGAAGCATCGGCGGCGGCGGACGGTACGCTGATCTGACAGGTGTGTTTGGCGTGCCCGGCCTCTCAGGTGTGGGCGTTTCTTTTGGCGCCGACCGCATTTACGATGTGCTGGAAGGGCTGGGGCTTTTTCCTGAAAATATTTTGGAGAGCGTAAAAATCATGCTGGCTTCTTTTGACGAACCTACTTTTGAATATGCTTTTCAATGCGCCACCGAACTTCGGGCCGCAGGTGTATCCGTGGAAATTTACCCAGAACCGGGCAAGTTGAAAAAGCAATTTGAATACGCTGCCAAGCGTGGCATCCCGTTTGTGGCCATCATTGGCGAAAGCGAAATAGAGTCTAAAACCTTGACAATCAAGGATCAGAACTCGGGAGAGCAATGGACGGGGAGCGTGGGGGAAGTGGCTGAACGATTGCTTATGTCATAGAACACCGATTATGCCGACACCACCGATACCACCGAATTTTTTATTTGTATAGAACACCGATTTTACTGACACCGCCGATATCACCGAATTTTTTATTTGAACTGACACCGCCGACACCAGATTTTTCTTTATGCCGGGAAATTCGCCACCTTCGGTGGTATCAGCGGTGTCGGTAAAATCGGTGTTCTTTTAAAAAAAGTAGTGGTATCGGCGATGTCAGTAAAATCGGTGTTCCAAAATTATTCCTATGCTTCGCAAACGCTTACTTTCTGCGATTTTTGCCCTAGTGGCCCAACTGCTCTCTGCGCAGCAAACCGACTACGATGCCATCATCCAGCCCATAGACGCGAAAGCCCGCGACCTCGGGGAGTACATCGTGCAGTTGGCCTGGCTCAACAGCCCGGAAGGTCGTATCGCCGAAACCGAATTGCTCAACACTCGCAGCGAAAACAAAAACACCCGCAAAGAATGGATGCGCGACGTGAACGCTTCGTTCAACGTGAACGAATCGAACTTGTACGGCGCAGATACGCTGGGCAACGTTTTTTTTCCACGCTATAACTTCGGGCTGACGCTGAATTTGTACAACATCTTGAGCCAGAAGGAGAAAAACAACATCGGTCGCCGCAGGACGGACATTGCCGAGGAGCGCATCAACCAGCGCAAGCGCGAAATCCGCGCCGAGGCACTCACCCGTTGGGCCGACTTCCGCCTCGCCCGTGAGATATTCAAAGAGCGCAGTACGGTGGAATTGGATCTAAACAACAATTTTATCCTGATCCAACAACTATACAAAAGCGACGAGGCCACGCTGGAGCAATACACCACCACTTCAGCAGCTTACTACCAAGCCAGAGAGGCGCGGATTCGCGCACAAACCGAAGCAGAGATTGCGAAATTTAAACTCGAAGAAACCATCGGCCTTCGCTGGGAACAGGTACAGCATCCTTCAAAAGAGGATTAAGTAACAAGTTTCAAGTTGAAAGTAGCAAGCGTTGCGCCACCTTTGCACTTGTAACTTGAACTTTAAACTTTAAACTTTAAACTGGTTACTTTTTACTTGAAACTTTCAACTTGAAACTCTTTACTTGAAACTTTGAACTCATTTCCATGAAAAATTTGCCGCTTATCCTCAATATCATTTTGTTCGCCCTGGTGGGCCACTTGTACTATTTGAATTCCAAAAACGCAAAACCTGCAGAAAGTCAGGTAATTGCGCCGCCATCCGCTCAAGCAGGCGGCGTGCGCATCGCTTATGTCAACGCTGACACGCTCGATGCCAAATACGAGTGGCTGAAAGAGCAAAAAGCAGCCATCGAACAACGTATGGCCAGTGCCGAAAAAAACCTTTCCAGCAAAGAAGAGAACTTGATGAAAGAAGCTGCTGCGTTGCAGGAAAAATTTCAGCAGGGCAATATGACCCAGGCAGAAGCGGAAAAGCAACAGGCGAGCCTCATGCAACGCGGCCAAAAACTCGAAGACGAAAAAATGCGTCTCAGCAAATCGCTCAGCGAAGACCAGAAAAAAGCCTTCAACGACCTTTACGCCAACATTGAGACCAAGCTCAAAACGCTCTCTTCGCAAATCGGGTACGATTACATTTTTTCCTACTCGCGCGGCGGTCAAATCCTGCTCGCCAATGACAGCCTTGATATTACACATCAGGTGCTTGAATTGCTGAACGCCAAGGACAAGTAGACAATATGACCAATATCTCTCTTCGCCGAGCCACCGAATCGGATATCCCGCTGATTCGTCAGTTGGCCGAACGTATTTGGTGGGAGCATTACCCGAGCATTATAAGCGAGGAGCAGATCGCCTATATGCTCGAACTGATTTACAGCGATTCAGCGCTTCAGCGGCAAATGAAGGAAGAGGGTCAGGCGTTTTGGTTGCCCGAAAAAAATGGCCAAACACTTGGTTTCCTTGCCGTTAGCCGAAAAGTCGAAGGCGAATATTTCCTTCATAAATTCTATTTAGAAACCCGCGAGCGGGGACTGGGGACCATTATTTTTGAACTTTTGCTCGCTCAATATCCTGATTTGCGTACACTCCGTTTGCGTGTGAACCGCCGCAATTTCAAAAGCGTAAACTTCTATTTCAAAGTCGGTTTCCGCATCGAATATTGTATTGACACGCCCTTTGGCGAGGGCTATGTCATGGACGATTTTCAAATGGTATTTGGTCATGCACAGACCGTAAATCCAAAACCGTCCCTCCTTCGGCAAGCCTATGGCGGGTAAAAAATCCAAAATCGTAAATCTATCGCATGCTCTCCGTTCATTCCGACCCCTATTTCATGAAACAAGCCCTCGCGGAGGCTGAAAAAGCATACGAAGAAGGCGAGGTCCCGGTCGGCGCCATCATTGTGTGCGAAGGTCGGATCATTGCCCGGGCACACAATCAGACGGAGCTGCTAACCGATGTGACGGCCCACGCCGAGATACTGGCCCTTACGGCAGCCAGCAGCCATTTAGGCAGCAAATATTTGCCTGATTGCACACTCTTTGTTACCCTCGAACCCTGCGTGATGTGTGCGGGTGCACTCGCTTGGGCGCAAATCGGTCGGGTGGTCTACGCCGCTACCGACGAAAAGCGCGGCTTCATGCTTTTTGGCGGCAAAGACCTGCTGCACCCAAAAACGAAGCTGGAAATGGGGATCATGGAGGAAGAATGTGGCGCGTTGGTGACCGCATTTTTTCGGGCCAAACGAGGGTGATATAGTCGTTGGCCATTAAAACTTTTTGTGGCAAAATCCGCAAATTGCTACCTTCGCCCAAACAAAATTCACATGGCACGACGCAATTCTTCCTCCAACTCCGGCGGCTTCCTTTTTAAAACGGGCATTTTTGCCGCGCTGGCAGGCCTGGCTTTTTTCCTGTTCAATCAATTTGGTAGCAAAAAGTCGGACCAACCGATAGACGAAAAACCGCCTATCGAGATTTCAAACGGACATCCCAAAACGGAAGTGGGAACGCCCCAGACGCCCGTCGAGAGCCAAGTGCCAGAGGAGATTTTCCCCGCTTCTTCTGGCGAAGTCGTGCGCCACATTTGGTATGCCCTCGGGTACTCCGAAGATCACGAACAAGCCGAATGGGTAGCCTACGAACTCACCCGCGAGCACCTTAACGAGAACTGGGCAGATCGCCCCAACTCCTTCAGACCCGATCCAGGGGTACGCACCGAAAGCGCTACACCCCGCGACTACAACGCCAGCGGCTACGACAAAGGCCACCTCTGCCCCGCCGCCGATATGGCCTTCGATGCTGCGGCCATTGACGAAACCTTCTTTATGAGCAACATGAGCCCGCAAGTCCCCGCCTTCAACATGGGCATCTGGCGCGAACTCGAAGAACTTACCCGCGATTGGGCACGACGTTTTAAACGGCTGTATGTCGTCACGGGGCCAGTGCTCACACAGCCCGGCCTCGGCCAGATTGGATTTAGCAAAGTGACCGTCCCAGCAGCCTATTACAAGGTCTTGCTCGCGCCAGAAGAGCAGCGGGCTATCGCGTTTATCCTGCCAAACGAACGGAGCGACCGCCTCGTGACCGATTACGCCTGCTCGATTGACAAGGTGGAAAAAACCACCGAGATTGATTTTTTCCCACGATTGCTCAAAGGGCTCGGCGAGGAATTGGAAGGCTCGCTGGACAAAAATGCATGGCCGATCAATAGCAAACGCTATGAGGAACGGGTGAAGGTGTGGAATGTGAGGAGGTAATTGTCGAGTTTTGGCCCTGCAATTCGACCGGCCACTTACCTTTGACCGCCCGCTCCGGCAAACTCATCTATGCAAAAGAAAGTCCTCCTCCCTTTTATCGCACGCTCCTTCTGTCTGTTCCTGGTCGCCTGCACCAGCTACACGCCCGTGCCAAAGCCCCGTGCTTATCCACGCGTTATGTATCCCGAGAAAGCGTACAAACCATTTGAAGCGGGCTATTGCAACTTTACCTTCGAGCAGCCAGTGTATGCGAAAATTGAGCAAGACACGGCCTATTTTGACGAAAAACCCAAGGACGAGTGCTGGTTCAACATCGTAGTGCCGGAGCTGAACGCCAAGATTTATTGTAGCTATTATCCCATCCATTCGCCCGAGGAGTTTGACAAATACGTGTCCGACGCGTTCGAGATGACGAACAAGCACACGGTGAAAGCCACTTACATTGATGAACTGCCTGTGCACCGTCCCGCCGATCATGTGCATGGCGTTATCTTTAACGTGGAAGGCCCCGCAGCTTCTTCCTACCAGTTTTTTTTGACGGATTCGACCAAGAATTTTGTGCGTGGCGCATTATATTTCAACACGGTGGCGCGGCCAGATTCGCTCGCGCCCGTGGTAGCGTTTATGCGGGAAGATTTGAACAGAATGGTGGAGACCTTGAAATGGCAGTAAACAGGAAAGGCCCAGTGTGGCAGAAACAAGATACCCTCGCAATAACATGAGTCATCCGGATTTTCGGCTATTTTCGTCCCAGAGGGACGGAATCTTGGTAGAAATGTTGATTTGGAGTGTTGGGGGGGGGGGGGGGGGGGGGGTATAAAACGCCGCGAAAGAAGAGAACGACACCCCCCCCCCCACAAAGTAAGGATAAATAAAA
>JANMME010000430.1:0-5036 GCA_031373015.1 Saprospiraceae bacterium | reverse complement strand
CCAATGTCCACGTCAAAACCCAGATCCGCGAAGGCGGTGGCGATGATTTTTGCGCCGCGGTCGTGGCCGTCCTGACCGAGTTTGGCGACCATGATGCGCGGGCGGCGGCCCTCCTGCTCGGCAAATGCATTGGCCAATTGTTGGGCTTTTTCAAAGTCTTCGTTTTTGCTCATGTTGGCGGCGTAAACGCCTGAAATAGATTTGGTGGTGGCAACGTAGCGGCCAAAGGTTTTCTCCATGGCCGAGGAGATTTCACCGAGGGTGGCGCGGACACGAGCTGCGGCGATGGCGGCTTCTAAAAGGTTGGCGGATTGTTCACCCGCCGTAGCCTTCCCGCCTGCCGAGCCTTCCTGCCCGCCTGGGCTTGGCTGGCGGGGGGGGGCAGGGGCGGAGGTGCTGCCTTCGGCGGCGTGGGTTACGGCGGCTAAAGCCGCCGATACAGCTACGTCATCCCGATTTTTTTTCAAGGATTGCAAACGTTGAATCTGGCCTTCTCGAACTGCGGTGTTGTCTACTTCCAGAATATCAAATCGCTCATTATCAGTTACTTGAAAAACATTGACGCCCACAATTTTTTCTTTTCCAGAATCAATCCGGGCTTGTTTTTTCGCCGCTGCTTCTTCGATCCTGAGCTTGGGCAAACCCTGTTCTATTGCCTTTGCCATGCCCCCCAATTCTTCCACTTCTTCTATCAATGCCCAGGCTTTTTCTATCAATTCGGCGGTGCGTTGTTCCACAAAATAGGATCCCGCCCAGGGATCAATGGCGCGGGTGACATCCGTTTCTTTTTGGATAAAGATCTGGGTGTCGCGAGCGATTTTGGCCGAAAAATCCGTGGGCAAAGCCATGGCCTCGTCGAAGGAATTGGTGTGCAAACTCTGGGTGCCGCCCAGCACGGCCGACATGGCTTCGATGCAGGTACGCGCCACATTGTTGAACGGATCCTGTTCCGTGAGACTCCAGCCAGAGGTCTGGCAGTGGGTGCGCAGCATCAGGGATTTGTTCGATTTTGGATTGAACTGCTTTACCATTTTGGCCCACAACATGCGCCCGGCACGGAGTTTGGCGATCTCGGTGAAATGGTTCATCCCGATGCCCCAGAAGAAAGAAAGTCGTGGCGCAAATTCGTCAATATCCAGCCCGGCGGCGATGCCTGCGCGGATGTATTCCAGGCCGTCTGCGAGGGTGTAGGCCAGTTCGATATCGGCAGGCCCACCCGCTTCGTGGATATGGTAGCCGGAGATGCTGATCGAGTTGAATTTCGGCATCTTCCCGGCACAGTACGAGAAAATATCACTGAGTATGCGCATGCTCGGCCCGGGCGGTTAGATGTAGGTGTTGCGCACCAGGAATTCTTTTAAAATATCGTTCTGAATCGTGCCGGAGAGTTTTTCCGGTGGAACGCCTTGTTCCTCCGCCGCCACGATGTAGAATGCCATGATCGGAATGACCGCCCCGTTCATGGTCATGGACACCGACATTTCGCCGAGCGGGATCTGATCGAAAAGGACCTTCATGTCTTCCACAGAATCAATGGCCACGCCTGCTTTGCCCACGTCACCTTCTACGCGGGGATGGTCAGAATCATAGCCCCGGTGCGTGGCCAAATCAAACGCCACGCTCAAGCCTTTTTGCCCGGCGGCGAGGTTGCGGCGATAAAAAGCGTTGCTCGCCTCTGCTGTGGAAAACCCGGCGTACTGGCGGATGGTCCAGGGCTGGGTGAGGTACATGGTGGAGTAGGGGCCGCCGAGGTAGGGAGGGAGACCGGCGGTGTAACGCCCTCCTTCGCCTGCGGCTACGGCGGGTAAAATTGACGATTTACGATTTACGATTGTTGATGGAGGCCTAAGCGTCGGATCGAACTGTAGCTTGGAGAAATCTGGTGCGGGCATGGCTAATTAATTATTCATTTGCGGTTCAAGCAGCATCATACTCGGTTTTAATCACAACGAATGCTGTTCGCAAGAGTGCTTGTTCAACTGGTTGAAACCTTGCTAAAAAAAAGTTTTCAAACTCATTCCAGCATGTTTTGGCGAACTCGATGTACTCACTTGAATCATCAATGATATGCTCCACCAAGCTCTGGATACTTACTAATAACCTTTGATGTAGCTGGTCGTCGTTGATTTCTCCCCTTTGATGTCGGCCAATATTTTGGGTGATTGGTTTAAACAAAAGATCGTACAATTTTTTCCTTTTCACCACAAGGCCCCCTCGATTTAAGTTACATGTATCAATGGTTGCTTTGCCTTCTGGGGTATTGTGGTCAATGGTTCCATCAGCCTGAAACCTGAAATGTCGCATCGGGTTCGTGTCAATTTCAGGATTAATAATTTGGGCATTTTCGGCAAGAAGTAAGGGAGATGTGATGTTGCAATTTTCAATATCTAGCCCAAAGTCCTCTGCCGTTATTGGATGAGTCGTAATCCGAATGCCAATTGTTGGAAAACGATTTCGCTTCCTATTGTTGCAGGATGAACACGCCAGCAAAAGGTTACTCCATTGATAGCCCAACCAATAGTATCCAGGGTGCGTTTTTATGCCTGTGATTTTTGCTTTTGGGCGGTAATGCTCCACTTGGAGTGTCGCACCGGCGGAGGTGTCTGTTTCGCAAAAACAGCATTTGCTATGGTAAATGTCGTCCAATTTTTGCCTTACTTCAGTATGCCCATAGATCCCGGTTTTGAAATCATGCTTCCCTTTTTCAGTCAAAGAAAGATGAATCAAATCCTTGCAGGATTGGCTTAATAGTATAGCAGGGATATCGTTAAAATCTTTCGTCACCTTTCGCATAGGATTCAATTGGGGTTCATTTTAGCTTTCATGATCTTTAGTTTTCGTTTCAAATCAGTCATTTCAAGCACCGCTTTGTAGTCATCCTCTGTTTCTATTTCTACAGCATTTTGACGAATAGAAGGCAGGATTTCATCAAAACCAAACACTGGTGAGGTCAGCAGCGCATTTGGGAGGAGTGAATGGATATCGACATCCAGTTTCTCTACCGTAATACCCTCTTCTTCACTACGGTTGACATGAAGAATAATAGTCTCTTTTGGAGCACCAAGCAATGGAATGGGGCTGTGAGTAGAGGCTATAAATTGTACATTTGGGAATAACTCAGACAATTTTCCTGGCAACATCTTCTGATACTTTGGGTGAAGATGAAGTTCAAGCTCATCAATAATAACAATGCCTCGAAGTGCAGAGAGCTTTAATAATTTATCTTGCCCAGCAGAAAGTCGTAGTAGCATATCTCCAACAAAAGCGATGATACTTCGTAAACCTGCAGCTAATTGATCCAACCTGACTGGATTATATGTGCCACTTTCGGTGTCTTTTTCAATGTACTCTACAAAGGGTGTGTGGTTAACATTGATACGGATTTCGTGCAAATCAGGTATTATTTTGTAAAAAAGGTCAGCTAGCAAGGTAAAATACTCAGGTTGATAAGCATTAGCTGTTATCAGTTCATATTCAATATTTAACAACCCGTATGTTCCATCAAAAAGTGAACGAACAGCATCCTCTTGGGCCTGTGCTCGCTTATCTGGTGGAGGGGAAGGATTTTCTTGAAGTCGAGCTGTACCATAAGCAACTACCTCCGCTTGTCGGGCTTCCGTCGTCTGATACTTACTTCTAAATATTTTTACAAGGTCACCATGCATAGCATAGTTAACAAATATAACGGGGTCTTCATTTTGGTCTAGTAATTTTCGAGAGCCTTCAGATATGCCCCTCAACCCAATCGCTATTGCTTTTAAAATCGAACTTTTGCCGAAACCATTTTGACCGGTCAAAAAAATCCACTTTGTGTTTGCTGGAATATCCCAAACCTCAGTATGCTCAATACCCTTGTAATTTCGAATTTCGATACCACAGAAAGATCGAGGTAATCCTTTAATCGCTAATTGAGTTGTAATGTCTTTGTTAAAATAAACCCAACTCAACATTTCATCAAAATGTTCAGGGCGGATCTTAATGGCATAAAATCGACCTACTGCTCCATAGTCATAAAGTGATGCTATTTTCTCTCCTATATGACCATATTTTTCTACCCATTCATCAAGTTTTGGTTTTATTTCTTGAATGAATAACTCGAGTGTTTTGAAAACATCTCCTGATTGGTAGGATGCTTGAAAAAGCCGATCTTTATATTCATAACCCTTAGGGAAACAATCAATCAAGGCGTTTTTAGCCACATCGTCAAATCTATTATGCAGAGCAAACACAGTCAGAGAACTGTCTGTTACATTTAGTGTAACATATAAGTTGTATGAAGGACGTACTCCAAATGACGCTTTCCAAAAGCATAGCTCGAAGTTCCCTTGTTCATTATGTCGAAAGTAGGTGCCTTCAGAATCGTCCTTTACCTCTCCAATAATGAAATAGAACTCTCGTCCAGCAGCGCGTTCGCGAAAATGATATTCCAGCAGGTAATCAAAAATTTGTTTTTCTAATACTTTTAGATCGGTACTCATAGATTGCAAGATAGTGATATTTTGCTTTTATTTGATCTTGAAAAGCAAATTTTTGAGGCGAAATATCGTATGATTTTATGATTTTTAGGCGAAATAACAACAGCGGCTTAGCAAACCCGAGCCGCTGTTGTTATTCTTCGCGAAATAAAAGTACTCACCGACTACTCCCATAAATTATCCCCCCCCCAATCACATCATCCCCATCAAAAAACACCGCGCTTTGGCCCGGCGCGATGCCTTTTACATTGGCATGGAAAGAGACCTCTATGTCATTGCCCACAGGGCGGAGTGTGCTTAAAGTACCCCCATCCCGGTAGCGGACTTTACTCACCGCTTCGAAGCCTGTTGCCGGCAACTCCTTGTATTTCATCATGTTGACTTTGCCGACCATCATGCTGTTGCGCACGAGATCGTCTTCGCGGCCCAGCACCACGGTGTTGGTGTCGGGGCGGATTTCGGTGACGAACATGGGTTCGCCGAGCGCAATGCCGAGGCCCTTGCGTTGACCGACAGTATAAAAAGGATAGCCCTCGTGTTTGCCCAAAACCTTGCCTTGGG
>JANMME010000046.1:0-6733 GCA_031373015.1 Saprospiraceae bacterium | reverse complement strand
GCTTTTCCCCTTGGAAAATACGGCAATGGTGAATGAATGGCGGAAGGAATTGGGTCTGGAGCCGATTGAAATCGAGGAATAAATCTGTGTCTCATCCGCGTCATCCGTGTTCCACTACGCGCGTAGTGGAGCACGGATTTTCACGGATTACAAATCCCCCACCCCCCTCGGCCTCCGCTCCCTATCCCAGAAAAACCCATCCAACTTCTTCGTGTCTTTACCCGCTTGTTTCATCGGGATGAATTTGCCACTCGGCTGCTGGTAGAATTTGATGCTTTCAACCTTGTTGTCGCCAAAGAAGAGCCGCATTTCGGAGCAAGCCGTCTCGTTCAGGCCGATGTAGGCTTGTTTGTCATCCACTGCGTAATATATGGCTTGGGCATTGCCTTCCACCAGCATTTCGCGGGCCTGGTCGTCGCGGAAATAAACGGTGGTGTTGCGCCCTTTGATCTGGTTGAAAAGGATGCCATCGTCGGAATTGATGACCAGCGCATTCTGTCGCAACCAAAGCCGGTCTAATTTCTTGTTTTTCAACAACATCTTGATCGTGTCGCCCGAAAACTGGGAAGTATCCGACCAGATGAGGGGCTGGTTTTTGATTTTGTAAAACCAGAAAATAGAGTCCGCGCTGCTAAACGTAAGCGAGTCGCACACGGCTTGCAGATCGCTTTTGAAGATCCGCACGTTGCGGTGGGCATAAAGTTCGCGCACATCGCTGGCCGAATCGGGCTTGAAGGAGGTAAGCGTGTCGGCTGACATGAACAAGGTATCCTTGTCAATCAGGCTTTTCATCATGGGCCTGCCCGCGGCACCTTTTTCCCCGAAACCGCCAAAAGCATTGAGGTACTGCGATGTTTTATTGTAATCCATACGCCAGGAAAGCACGGTGTAATCGCTGGCGGTGTCGTTCCATATCACGTTGCCGAGCGCGAGGCCGTTGCCCAGCACGTCGTTGAAATCCAGCGAATCGGCTTCGATGATATTGGGTGGATCGCTGACCCGGCCCCGGCCTGTGAGTTGGTAGGTTTTGTTGCGGCTGTCGTAGCGGATCTCTGCGCCCTGAATGTCGCGGGTGCTGTCGCGGAAATGAGCGTTGCCACGCAACATCGTTTTTTCATTGTTCCGGTTGTAGCGAATCACATCGGCGTCGGCGATCTCGCCTTTTTTGGGGTTTTCGATGTGCGCGTCGCCTTCAAGGGTGTATTCTTTCAGTTCGCCGCCCTGGTATCGCATTTTTCGCGCCCGACCGAATTGGCCATCTTTTTCATACTGTGGGTTTTGGTCAAATTCCGCAAAATCGAGGTTCATGTCGTAAAACCCGTGCTCGGTGTAAATTTTACTCCCGCGCTGACTTATCAAGGTGGGAGCAACGAAGCGAACCAGCTGCGCTTCGGTGTTGAATGTCATCGTGTCGGTCCGCATGGTGAATTCCGGGTCGGTCACCACCACATCGCCTTTTAGAAAAACCTCTTTTTGCTCCACAAAATAATGCCCGCGCCGACTCACGACCTGGCTTTTGCCATTGGTCATGGTGGCGCCGGTGGTGTAGGTGGCGATCTTGTTGCCCATGTCGTAGCGCAAGCGTTCTGTGAAAAGTTGTTGCTGGCCGTTCACCAGCACCACATTTCCGAAGAGGTCGCTGATTTTGGTAACGGCATCGTAGTGCGCCGAATCGGCAAATGCTTTTACGGAGTCGCCTTGAGCAATCACCACTTTACCACGCAAGACCGCGAAGTCTTTGTCCATCGTAGCCGTGTCGCAGTAAATGAGCGTGTTTTCCTGCCGAAGCCGCACCGTTCCGCTGAGTTTTTGGATCTCGCGGCCATTTTTCAGGAAGTATTCGATGACGGCGGCGGTCTCGATTTTTAGTTTTTGGGTATCGGGCTGGACTGTTGACTGTTGACCGTTGACCGTTGACCGTTGACCGTTGACTGGTGTGGGTTGACTGGTGATTTTTGACGGCGCATTAGGGTCTTGCGCCATTAGAGCGTTGGCGCAAAAGAGAAACAAAAAGGCGAGCAGCCCAAATTTCAATGTTAGAATTGGTGGTTTCAATGCAGTGGATTTCTTTGAAAATGCGATTTGGGGTGTGTTGATGAAACGTGCGTTTCTGAGGACAATTTTAGGAACGAATGGTTTTGGGGAAATGCCGCTTTAGGTTTTTAACAGTGGCAAAAGTAGGATGGAACGGGGTTTTAGGATGGTATTTTAAAAAAACACAAATTGTGTTTTTTTAAAATAATTGTTTTAAATTTGTTCCTCTTTTGCTTTTCAAAACGGCAATAGCTTCAGACTCATGTAGGATATAAGACAAAAAACCTAACCTATGACCATTGAAGACCTGTACGAACTGGCCATCAACAACTTGACCAATGAACATGTCATGCTTGACCTTGGGATTGTAGACGATGAATTGGCGATAAAAATCTTCGCAGAAACAGGCATTGACCTGAGCGGTTTTGTTATTTCTATTGATAACTATGGAATTCGGCATGCCGTAGAACGGCATGGGGACGAAAAGAAAGAAGCCATCCAAGGCCAAGTTGCAGTCCAAAAATCGGCCTTTGGTTTATTGCACCTTGTTATTACTGAAGCGGACAGCGTCACCTTTGATCCACGCCAACGGAATCCTAATTCGCCCGTAGTTGAGACATTAATCTTTGAAAAACAAATTGGCGACTACCACTATGTTTTTAAAGAAGTTAGGCGCGTCCAAAAAAAAGGAAAATCAAACAGGTTGGTATTTCAGACCATGTTCATCACAAAAAAGCGCCGTACTATTTGAGTACAGCGCTTTTAAAAACAACCGACGCCGGATGCACCTTCTTGGAAGAAGTCCCCCGCTCAAACGCCCATGACGTTTCGGTTTGCCATACAAAGGTACACAAAACTGTTTAAAAATGCAACTATTTACCATATAACTAAATGTGACAGGATTTAAAACACAAAAATGAATCATCCCAAATTTTGAGTTTAGTACGTCCCAGAGGGACGGAATCTTGGTAGAAATATTGTTTTCGATGCGAAAGCGTGCCGTAGGTACGCTATC
Organism: Saprospiraceae bacterium; assembly: GCA_031373015.1. GTDB lineage: Bacteria > Bacteroidota > Bacteroidia > Chitinophagales > Saprospiraceae > M3007. The sequence continues at coordinate 3,684 of JANMME010000046.1, read as the reverse complement.
TAAAAAACCGCAGATAGAGTACCTACGGCACGCCAATACGCATTATCATTTGTTTTCTACCAAGATTCAGTCCCTCTGGGACTTTTAAAAAATTCGGGATGACTCATGTTTGTGTTTCAAACTATTTACCCGAGGTTATCCAAAACGCATCTTAATATTATGACACTATTTGTGTTTTTAATAAAATATTTGTTTTAACTTCGCCCATTCTTACACTCTCCTTCGGTCAACTTTTTAAAACTCCGTTACTTTGGGCGCAAATTACAAATCATCGAAGCCGAATGGCAAAGCGAACACCTCTGCTGGCAAAGGTCAAAAAGAGCCCGCCTTCGCTAAAGCTTCGGCGGGTAAAGCGGGTAAACAACCAAAAATGCAAGAAGTAAGATATACCGAAGACGAAATAAAATCCCTCGACTGGCGCGAACACATCCGCCTGCGCCCAGGCATGTACATCGGCAAATTGGGCGACGGCTCCAGCCCTGACGATGGCATCTATGTGCTGCTAAAGGAGGTCATAGACAACTGTATTGACGAATACGCCATGGGCAATGGGCGGCAAGTGGACATCACGCTCAACGAGCACGGCTGCACCGTGCGCGACTACGGGCGCGGCATCCCGCTCGGGAAAGTGGTGGATGTCGTGTCAAAAATCAACACGGGCGCGAAGTATGATTCCAAGGCATTCAAAAAAACAGTGGGCCTCAACGGGGTAGGTACGAAGGCCGTGAATGCGCTTTCGGAATATTTCAAGGTCAGTTCCGTGCGCGAAGGCCAGATGAAAACCGCTGAGTTCAATTTTGGCAACCTCAAGCACGAAAGCAAGTTGCTGCCCACCAAAGAAGAAAACGGGACGCTGGTTGTTTTCAAGCCCGACAATGGCCTTTTTAGAAATTACCGTTGGCTCCCGGAATTTGTGGAGCAAAAACTCTGGGATTATGCCTACCTGAACGCGGGGCTGAAAATCAATTTCAACGGCAAAACCTTTCTTTCCAAAAACGGCCTCCTGGACCTGCTGGAAAAGAAAACAGGCGCAGAAGCCACCCGCTACCCCATCATCCACCTGCGCGGTGAAGACGTGGAAATTGCCCTTACCCACGGCAACCACTACGGCGAGCAAATCTATTCGTTTGTAAACGGCCAAAACACCACACAGGGCGGCACACACCTCAATGCTTTTCGGGAGGCACTGGTGAAAGTGGTGCGCACACACTTCAAAAAAGAATTCGACGCAAAGGACATCCGCGAGAGCATCATCGCAGCCGTAGCGGTGCGGGTGGAGGACCCAATCTTTGAAAGCCAAACCAAGACCCGCCTCGGCTCTGAACGCATGGGCCCCGATGCGCCCGCAGTGCGCACGTTCATGTCCGACTTTTTGATGAAGGAGTTGGACAATTTTCTCCACAAAAACACGGAGGTGGCGAAGGAATTGCTCAAGCGCATCCAACAGAGCGAGCGCGAGCGCAAGGAAATTTCAGAGGTAAAAAAACTGGCCAACCAGCGCGCCAAGGCGGCCAATATCCACAACAAAAAACTCCGCGACTGCCGCTACCACTTAAATGAAAAAGGTGTGGAAGAAGTGCGATTGGCCACCACAGTTTTCATTACAGAAGGCGATTCGGCCAGTGGCTCTATCACCAAATCAAGGAATACGGACACCCAGGCAGTGTTCAGCCTGCGGGGTAAACCCTTGAACTGCTACGGTTTGACCAAAAAAATCGTGTACCAGAACGAGGAGTTCAACCTGCTGCAACACGCCCTGAACATCGAGGATTCGCTCGACGACCTGCGCTACAACCGCGTGGTGATCGCCACTGATGCCGACGTGGACGGGATGCACATCCGCTTGCTGATGCTCACGTTTTTCCTGCAGTTTTTCCCGGACGTGGTGCGCAACGGCCATCTCTACATCCTCGTCACCCCACTTTTCCGGGTGCGCGACAAACAACAGACGTTTTACTGCTATTCCGAAACGGAAAAACAACAGGCCATAAAAAAACTGCGCGGAAAACCCGAGATCACTCGATTCAAAGGTTTGGGTGAGATCAGCCCCAACGAGTTTGGTGCGTTCATTGGCGAAGACATCCGCCTGGATCCAGTGTTCTTGCCTGAAGAGACCAATCTTGACCACGTGCTGGACTATTACATGGGCAAGAATACGCCGGAGCGTCAAGAGTTTATCATTGACAACCTGCGCATAGAGTTGGATATTATTGATACATCGGAGGAGGATTTATCCGCCGAAGTCTTGACGAAGGAAGGTTTATCCGCCGAAGTCTTGACGAAGGAGGAGGCTCAGGTAGCGCCGGTTGCGCCGGAGGAAGTCTTGGCAGAAGTATGAGTAAGGCCGACAAAATGAATAGGAAAGGATGCTTACTTTTGTAGCAAAATCACCTTTGATATGAGCGAATTGATCACAGAACGTCCCCGCCTTGGCAAGCGACCCTCATCTCGTATCCCGCGCCCCATGACGCGAGAAAAGTTTCTGCGCTGGCAACCGGAAGACGGCTATAAGTATGAATGGGTCAACGACCAAATCGAAAAAACTGAAAGCGCCATGACCGCCGACCAACAATACATCGTCCGAAACCTTCAAAATCGTTTCATGCAGACCAAAGGCTTTCTTTTGGGCGACAGGTTGGTCTCCGAAACCAACAGCGATATGCTGGATGGCGGGATCAGAAGACCAGATGTTTCGCTGATGAAGGACATTCAATTCAAGGAAGCAGCTTTCAAACAACGCTATACGCCTTCATTTGCAATAGAGGTTATTTCTGCCAACGACAACATCAACAAAGTTCGCCAAAAGTTGCGCGCTTACTTTAATAGCGGGGTTGAAGTGGTGTGGCATATTTTCCCTGAGATACAAACAGTGGATGTTTATACCAGTCCAACATCTGTTACAGTACACGAAGCGGATAGCATTTGCTCTGCCGCTCCTGCTGTATTGGATTTTGAAATAAGCGTTAATGAGATTTTCAAAATCTGACGGCTCCATGAAACACACCCGCACGCTCATCCTCTTCGCGCTCCTAGCCTTGGTAGCGTTTGTCTTTTACAAATACCGTCAGCCACGCTTTGTAGCCGGAGAAAAAGCCCCCGATTTTGAAGTGGGCCTTTTGACCGGCGAACGCGCCAAACTTTCTGATTTGAAAGGGAAATATGTGCTGTTCCAATTCTGGGGGAGTTGGTGCGGCCCTTGCCGGAAAGAAAACCCTGAATTGGTGGTGCTTTACCAAAAATACCACGACCGGGGTTTTGAGATATTCAGCATCGCTTTGGAGCAAAACCCGCGCGCCTGGCAAGCCGCCATTGCGCAAGATGGCCTGATTTGGAAATATCACTCCATGGAATCTGCAGATTTTAAAGGCGGAAGGGCCAATCAGTTCAACGTCAAATCCATACCCACCACTTTTTTGATCAGTGCTAAGGGGGTGATTATGGGGGTGGACCTGAAGCCTCAGTACATTGATAAGATGCTGGGCGAAAAAATTTAATCTCTCAAATGATTTTGGGCCACGGATGACGCGGATGAGACACGGATTTTCACGGATTTCTCCTCTTGGATATAAATCCGTGTAAATCCGTGTCTCATCCGTGTCATCCGTGGCCCAAAAATCAAATCTTTTCCCCCAGCATCTTATCAATGTACTGAGGCTTCAGGTCCACCCCCATAATCACCCCCTT
>JANMME010000414.1:0-2609 GCA_031373015.1 Saprospiraceae bacterium | reverse complement strand
ATATTTCTTTAAAATCTCGATGCAGATAATTGATCCTTACCAGATCAATTATCTGCTTAATTCTAATAAAAAGGTCAATTCCAGTAAAATGAGAATATATTTATTGTTGTTTTTGCCTTCAGTAGGGCTGCTAGCGCAACCAAGAATATTGGAAGTTCCCCTAAATCCAGCGCACAATTCCTCCTTTCCCATTGGAATAGAATTTGGTGTGTTACTCCCTTATCTTTCCAAAGGGAATAGCCTATGTATATCATCAGCTCCAAGCCATTTAAGCACTTCCAACGCCTACACCTCCGTAATAATCCGAAGGAGGAAAGAACAAATAAAAAATACAGTATCATTTTCTCTTTCGGCGGGCTACATGTTCACCGATGACTTTTCTCTTGGCTTGAGGACTAAATACATCCCTTGCATTAGAGAAAATCATAGCATGATTTTTGATCAAAAGGTAAGTACTACTGTCCCTGATCTTAATATCAATTCTTTTGGCACGTTTGAGCAGGAGGTATCTGGTAAAGCCACATTATTGATGGCTTACGGGAATTATACTTTCCCTGTTAAAAGAGTTCGCTGTGGGAATTTAATTAAGGTAAGTTTTCAAGCCGATGTTGGTGTTTCCACAATGAATCTTCATGCCTCGGTCCCTTATCTGTTTTTTTATGCGCAAACTAATAGCGCCAATTTCAATTCCTACACCAGTTTGAATGGGGAGGTCAAACCAGAAAGCAATAATTTCACCTCATTCACATGGCAAATTTCATCGACCGCGGACCTTCATCTAAATCGAAACATTCTTTTTCAACTTGGTATTGGTTTCGGCTCGATTGGAAAATTCAAGTTATTTCAACGAACTCCTGAATTTACTTCAATCATTCAATTGACTACTCAAGCACTACCGGCAATAGAAGAATATAGTCTGCATCTGAAAACCAACAACCTGAAGCGATCTCTTTTCGCTACAGAAATCTTCTTAAGATATAATCTATCAAGGCTTTGGGACTGATCAGAGCATTCTGTCTTCGCCTCGCGTGGTCTTCCCCTTACCATAAGCACGCGCCGTGCGCGGTGTTTTCACCACGCTAGTTCGCTACTTTACTACTTCAAACCAATACCTTTTTTTCACTTAAAACAACCTTGTCATGAAAAAATTAACAGCACTGATTTTCATTGCCTTCACCCTGGGTATTATGATCCAAATAGGGTGTGACGCAAAGAAAAAGGGAAATGCAACTGAAAACCAAACAACTTCAGCGGCAATCAGTATTACTCCAGTACCCTTGCCAATCAAAGTCCCAGGTTTTGTTTTTCCAGAAGATTCAACGGTCATCAATGGCTGGATCAACGACAAAAGGTTCTCCCCCACCAATTATGATGAAGAAAGCATCTATAAGCACGCTTGGGGCTTATGGGCTGGATTAACGGCCCCTTCAGGCCAAAAGTTCGCAGGCAACGATCTCCTGGTCTATGAAACCTGGCTTGGGATAGGTGAAATCCAGCAGATTATTGGTGATGAAAACACGCAGGGAGGCTGCGAAGGAGCATCTTTTAATCGAAATTGCAGAGCGGTACTTAGCCGCCCCAAACAGTTTGAACATGCTGCAAGGTTTTCAGGTAAACAAGCCGGACATGCTTTTGATCTGGAGGGTGATGCTGCCGTTAATTTTTGGGTGACTGTTTCGTATAGTCCTGACGCAGCCTGTTATGCAACACAAAACCAGATATTCAGGCAATCTGTGATCAATAAATATTATAAGCCAAATGGTTTTGGTGCTATACCTCCATTCCCTAATAAATCCATTACCATAAAGCCATCTTATATGGTTTATTCAAAATCGGATCCATTGTACAAAATGCCTGTTTGGCTAACAGCACCGAACCCTCCAGACTCAGCCTTTTTTCCGCAACCTTCCAAATATTATGTGTATGTTGACAAATTCAATAAACAACCCGTTGGAAAAGTAGCCGTACCAGTTGGCCCTACTGAGACAGACCCTGCCAAAATAGCCGCTGCTACCATCAACTTAAACGAGTTTATTTACCTGACCGTTGACCAGGAGATGGCCAATTATATGAACCAACAGGACAGTATTCAGGGACTAAACAACGATACGTTAAGTGGTGGAAGGGCAGAAAAAGGCCAAATTGCCTTGCTGGTTGCCATGCATGCAACTACCAAAGAAATCAGCAATTGGACATGGCAAAGTTATTATTGGACACCCAACCGTGACCAGCCAGGAGCGCCCAGTTCAAATCTTGCCGCCACACTTCGACCCAAACAAATTACAGGCGCTGCAGCTAATTATGCCTGCGTTACTGCCTATGTGATGCTTACGCCTAACAATGCGGCCAACAACAACCCAAATGCGCGCCCAATGTTCAGGTACAACCCCTATTTGGAAGCAGGTTTTGGCCCTAAAGTTTTTACCTACACCAACACCTATAATAAGTCATTTCAATACGGCCAACAATCCAACTGTATGAGCTGTCATGCACTGGCAATCCTCTCTACAACGGACGGAAAGTATACAACTAATCAAACAATAGACTTTCCCGCGCCATATTTCAAAAATCAGGTATCGCTCGATTTTGCTTGGTCCATTCAAACAGCA
>JANMME010000404.1:0-1774 GCA_031373015.1 Saprospiraceae bacterium | reverse complement strand
AGACAATGGCTGCACATCAATCATACGAAGATCAGAAGAAACTTGTGTTCTACGGCTTGAAGTTGCTCGGCATCATCACTGTCGTAGAGGTGCTGTTCGCACTTTTTGCCAAAGGGCATATCATCCCCAGCGTCACGTTTGGCAAAGACGGCGGCTTTGGCCAAGCGCTTTATATGCTGGCGATGATCAGCGCGAGCATGTACAAAGCCTACTTCATCATTTTTTTCTTTATGCACATGGCGCATGAAGTGCGTGGTTTGGTATTGACCGTATTGATGCCTACCACCCTGCTCATCTGGGCCATCATCGCCTTCTTCCAGGAAGGAGGCAGGTGGGGCGCAGCCCGCGAACAAATCAAAGAGAAAAACGAAGAGGTGGCACAGCCTGCAACGGGAAAACCAACGGGCTATTTGCTGCCCGGCACCTTGAAGGGGTAAATGCGTCATTGATCACCATTTAAGCCTACATTATTTAGTTCATGCAATGAGTGAAGAACAACAAAAACCATCCCGCAAGCGCAGGATTCTAACCATCGCCGCTCTAACACTCGTGTTGTTCGTATTGCCAGCGATTTCATGGTTTTACCTGCAAAATGGTCTCCAATGGCGTAAAGATGCCGTGGCTGAACTCGGTTTTTTCGGCCAAATCCGGGGCGCCTACATCATTTACCCTGACGGCACGAAAGACGACCAATTGAAAGAAAGTGTCTGCGTTATCCACAATTTTGGGGAAAATCCAGAACTTACGGAAGATAACAAGCGCATCATTGAAACCAACAAACGGCTATACGATCAATATGGAAAAATGCCCGATGGCTCGCCTCGACACTACTTCAAGATCGTAATGATTTATGAAGGCGGCTCGGCAGAGTTTCGCTCAGAAATCCAGAAAATCCCGAGCATTGATTATGCCACCTGGGTAGTAGTAGCAGGCGGACTAGGCTCCTGGGGTACGATTCTGAATAACGGATACGAAAAATTTGCGCTGGAAAGGAAGACAAAACAACACAAAGATTTTTATGCGCTAGCAGATGCGACTGGGCAAATAAAATGCTTTTACAACGCCCTTGATGAGGAGCAGGTCACCCGAATGGTGCAGCAAATTGCAAGGATCTTACCCCCACAATGACACCTAATATTGCACTCGAAAAACGCCTGAATCGTTGGGCCTATGTGCTTTCAGCGGTAGTACTGTTGCTCGTCGGGATGATGCGGCGGGTGAAGTTTGACCTAGGGGTTGATTTCAGTTTTTTGCCACCTTTTCATGCATCGCTGAACGCATTGAGCGCAGTCATCTTGGTTGTAGCATTTTGGCACATCAAAAATGGGCGCATTGACCAGCACCGTAAGGCAATTTATGCCGCCATGGTTTGCTCGGCGCTGTTCCTGGTTTCCTACGTCCTTTACCATTTTACTACGCCCGAAACAAAATACGGGGGTGAAGGTGCCCTTCGTGCAGTTTATTTTTTCCTGCTCATCACACATGTCGTGCTGGCTGCAGTCATTTTGCCTTTTGTGTTGTTTACCTTTACGCGGGCTTATACCGGACAATATGAACGACACAAAAAAATGGCTCGCTGGGTGTTTCCGATCTGGCTTTATGTGGCTATCACCGGCCCGATCTGTTACCTGATGTTGAAACCATACTATTGATTGGCCGATTATAGGATTGATTCGATTGATTCGATTAAAAAACACTTCAGGATTATGAAAATTAAAATTTTGCTCTTTTCCGCCCTGTTCCTTGCAATTTGCCTCATGCCTGCTGAACTGTT
>JANMME010000348.1:0-17244 GCA_031373015.1 Saprospiraceae bacterium | reverse complement strand
GGTTTTCGTCATTGGCCAAAGAAAGCACAATAAATTTCCGTTTTCCTGATTTTGTTTTGAGTCTATAAGTGTAACGCCATGGCATTCCGGGACGTTGCTCATCGCGCCATCGAAAACGACACAAGCGGAAACACCACTGGTTTCACTGCCTTTCCAGAGGGATCTGAGCCCTTCGCAGTTTGTTCTTGCAATAAATTTGATACGCTCGCAGCTGCTTTCTTCGTGCTGCCCTTCGGGTAAAATATCTACGCCAGGTATAGTCATAGTTACACCAAATGACCAGCTATTTGTACCCATTATCGGCATTTCTGGGGTGAACCCAATAGGTTGAAAGCCATGAAAATCTGGGGAAAATCCAATATTCACTTTTTCATGGAAGACATCCCCGCGCCCCTTGTTGCACATTTCGAGATTAAAGGTTACTTCATATTCGTCGGCACCCAGTTTCTGCACCTTTTCAACCGTCAGTTGGTTGGGGTCGAATGTGGCTAGGTAAGGCAGTTGATATTCATTTACTGCTACGACATATTGGGGTTGTCCTTGTCCTTGTGCACCTGAAGCGAAAGCGAGCGGGGTAAAAGCCCCCAAATCGGAGTCTATGCGACGAACCATTGAGTCCAAAGCCTGAAAGTAAGGACTTGAACTGCTAATTGGAGCATCGCTTGTAATCAAGACATAAAAATTTAAGAGCGTATCGTCGGGAACAAGCAGCGAATCCGTCCAGACCACTGGGAAATAACGGTTTTCTGAAAACCCTCTTGGCATATCTGCTGAGGTGGCTGTTTCTGGAGGGAAATACAGCACATCATTGTATTTGACATTTAGAGCACTCGCGTAGTCTGTATTGAAGGAAAGCCCGGGAATGGCTCCGGAGCGCAAACTCAAAACTGAGGTAGATTTTATCTTAGTGGCATCCATTTTCCCATCGAAATATTTAGGGATTTCGACATTTGAAAAATGGATAAGGTTGTTGCTCAAGCTCCTTTGCTCTCCGGTGACGTGATTTTGGTATCCATTGAAAAAAAAGTAGACCCCCGTAGCCTGAACGTTGGCCGGCCACGATAAGACAAAAGTGGTCAGGTATTTCCTTCGGATAGCATGGTTTGAAAAAACATCTACTACAGGAGTAGTACCCAAGCCCAGTTTTCCTAGCCGACTGCTGAATACCGGGGTTTCTGAAATGGTTGGAATGTTACCGATGGGAATATTAATGACCGCACGTGCAGGCGGCTTTCTATCGGTATATTTTCCTGTTAGGTAAGCCGTCGCCTCAAAATTTGCTGCTAGTGGGTAGTTATAGGTAACAGCCATGGAAGCTGCATCATCTTCCGGCTTAAACTGGAGATAATTGCCATCACCTGTTATCCAAAATGCTTGAAATCGCCTTTTGGTGTTTCCATCGTTAGGGTCGAACGTTAGCGTTGTTTTATCAATAGCAAGTTGTGCTTGATTACTTGAGAGGCATGCACTGGTGCCCGTGCAACTTGAATTGAGGACTTTGATCTGTTGGGCTTCGGCAGTTTGGGTAAAAACTAAACTTACCAACAAGGCAATGCTGAATAGTGTCTTCCTGAATTTCATGGTTAAAAAAGTTCGGTTTAAGATAAGGACGAAGAGAAGATAAGAAAAGCCAAAATCCTTTTCTTAGCGCGAAAAAAAGACTTTATTTTAAGACTTCATCTCTTCTATACATATTTTTTTCCATCTGCGCAAAACACCAAAACATTCTACCCTTCAAAACCGCATCTCATGCCACTTTTCCGACCGCAGGTAAAAGAGCACACAAGCAATCATAAGTGCCCAATACAGCACTTCAGCAGCCCATACCCACAACAATCCCAACTGCGTATAATTTGTTACCCAATATACATAACTAAGGTAAGTAGCCACGCATAGTGCCTGGAGTTTCAGGCCAAACCAAGTGGCGCCTGTGCCAGAAAGCGCGTTCATCAACACCGCCCCGAAGGTCGAAAACGTGAGCAAGCCAAGCAAAAAGTAAAAGACTGGCTGTGTCTCCACAACGAGGCTCATGTCATCTTTGCCCAAAAGGAGGTAAAGCAACTTGTCAGGGAACAATAAAATCGGCACCGCCATAATCATGGTAACAAACCAACAGAGCTTGCCCGTTTTCCAAGCTGCCGCCAACACCTCCGAACGGCGATCCTGACCTATCAGGTTGGAAATCAGGGTATTTACGCCGGTAGAAAAGCCCCAGAGTGGAATGGAAAGCAAAAGGTAAACGGTACGCGCGAGGTTTGAAATGGCAAGGGAGCGCTCGCCGAGGTTTTCCACCATGCCAAAGAAAAACACCCAGCTCCCTTGCCCAACGGCAGCTTGCGCCACTACTGGGAGCGCAATACGGAGTTGTTGTTTCGTCATTGGCCAATCAGGTTTGGGGATATTGAAGATTCGCTGATCACGGTTTTTTTTGTCAAAAATCATGTAGGCTATGAACCCTGCAAAGGCCACCCCTTCAGCGATGCTGCTCGCGAGGCCGGAGCCGCCAATGCCCATTTCCGGCAGGCCGAATTTGCCAAAAATCAGCGCATAGTTCAGACCCAAGTTTACCACTGCCAGCAGCAAGGTAGAAGCCAAAATGATTCCCGGCCTCGCAATGCCTGTATATAAGGCAATAAGTGCTACGCCCCCGTAACTGAAAAACACGCCATAAGACCGATAATGGATGTATTCGAGGCTTTTTTCGTAAACTAATGGAGAATGCTCGAGGAAAAACTGGAAAAACCATTCCGTTCCAAAGCGCATAAAGGCCCACATTATTGCGGCCAGCGCCAGCTCGAAGATCAGCATGGTATGGAACGTATGCCCAACTGCGCCTGGCCGAATTTCCCCCATGCGCCGCGCGATCATGATTTGTCCGCCACGGGAAAACGCAAACCCGATGGCAGCGATCGTGATGTAAAAAACGCCTACAAACCCCATGGCAGCAAATTCCACTTCCCCTTTGTGGTATAACAGCACTGCATCGCTCAGTGCAATGACGTTCTGCGCCGCCGAACCGAGCATGATCGGTGCAGATATTTTCCAAATCTGGCGGTAGGAAAGATCGAGTTGCAAGGGTTGTGGGTATTAAAGTGTTTGGATCTTGGGAGAAAGGGGGTGACATCTCCGACGAAGGAGGAGGTGTCATCCCCTTTCTCCCTGCCACCTCCGGTTTTTTTAAATGTCACCTGCCTCGTGCCTTGGCAGATGACTCCTAAAAAAACCGCCACGGCTTCCAAAGCGCGGGCAGGATGCTCAAATGTTGTTTTTCTCGAAAATCAGGATCAATAAAGGCCAGAGAAAGTTCAAAGAAATCAAGCGTCAGCGTTACCCTCGAATGATCCTTTATTCGCTCCCAAACTTCTGCCATTTCTTCAGACCAATGCATGTCGTCGAACACAAAGACCGTTTTTTCATGTGCGAATGGCAGGCATTCTTCAAAATATCGGAGTGTAGGTTCCAGGCGATGATTGCCGTCAAAGAACACGAGATCAAGATGTTGTAAGTCTTTCTGTGCGCCAGCCAGGGTCATCTCGAACGGGCCTTCCCTTACTTCCGTATTTTTTAACAGACCCAGCCAATCTAAATTCATACGCGCTACATGGGCTATTTCCGCACTGCCTTCCAGGCTCACATACCGCGCTTCCTGTACCGCAGAAGCCAGGTACATGGCGCCAATGCCGACGGATGTGCCGAGTTCGAGCATGCTTCGTGGCTGCAAGTGCGTGGCCAAGCGAAACAGCATTTGCCCCTGTCCTGCAGAACTTCCTGCACGGCGGGTTATACTTCTAACACTCCTTTTTTGGACGCTTCCTTCTTCATTGGTGTTGCTACGATTAAAACTGCCAAAGTCCTCCACGTTCAGCACCACATCGCTTTGCAGCATTTTTTGGCGAATCTCTTCTACATCGCGGAAAGCGTAATACCAACGTTCGTCTTCAACCACTGCACAAGCCAACTCAAATACAAAGGGAGAGTGCAGTTGATATTTTGTGACGGCATCACGGTAAAAGCGGAAAAATTCGGCGATTTGAAAGAAGTTCATTGTGCGTTCATTGTACCTGCGGCTTTAGCCGCTGGACGTCTGATCAAGTACAAGGGCGATTCTTTAGGGGACATCGGCAGCTAAAGCAGCCGCTACATTTTAACACTTGGGCGCAAAATAGGGCGGGTTTCGGTTAAAAAAACATTAAACGATTTTTCGTTCAGAAACACTGCACGATATGCCTCGTTTTGCCAACAGTTTCACACAAAACGAGACAAAAATTTACATGACAAAGATTAGTTCCTTCCTTAGCTTTCTCCTCATCGCCCTTCTCTTCAGCACCCCCGTTTTTTCACAGCGTTACAAAACTGCCGCCGGTGTCCGATTTGACAACGGTTTTAACCTCACTGCCCAGCAGTACATCACCAATGGCTGGACTGTTGAAGGAATTTTGCACACGCCGCTTGTCAGCACCAAAGACCTTGGTGTCACCCTGCTGGCCGAAAAGCACCACAAAATCCTGTTCCGTGGTATCAATTTCTACAGTGGGGCAGGTGTACACTATTACTGGCAGCAAAGTTCTGCAAGAGAAGCCGCCACCGAGGTACATGACAATGTGATGGGCATTAGCGGAATCGCCGGCCTCGAAGCCTCTTTGGGTCGCATCAATTTAGCGGTGGATTGGAAACCAGAACTTCACCTCTCTGGCGACCAAGCCCGGCCTTTTGAATGGAATGGGGCGTCTATATCGTTGCGCTACATCATCGAAAAGCGCGAACGCAAGAAAGTGAAGGACTGGAAGATTTGGGATAAATTCGGCGGGAAGAAGAAGGGAAAACGTTGAACAGTTTGAATTTTAAACCGCAAAATGTAAAACAGGAGAACCGCAAAATTTAAAATCGTGCCATTAACGCAATCTGGCATCTCGATTTTAAATTTTGCGGTTCTCCTGTTTTACATTTTGCGGTTTTTTGATTTAATCATTGTCCCAATCTTCCTACAGCATCCTCCGTAGAGCGCAGCCTTTCGCGGCAAAAGCGCACTAGTTCGGCGGCGCGGTCAATTTTGACCGTGAGTTCGTCAATGCCAACGGAACCGCCTTGCAGGTCGTTCACGATTTTTTGCAATTCGGTCCAGGCTGATTGGTAGCTAGGTTCTTCTGGTTGTTGTTTCATGCTAGAATTTATTTTTAAAGGGTTTGTCCTATTTTTCAAACCACACTTTTTCGTGGTTGTTGGCGTCGCCGTTGTAATTGATGAGTATTTCCGCGCCTGCGGGAATGGGTTTAATACAGTAAAAATCAATGGTTTGTGCCTCGAAGTCCATGCCGTATTCGGCGTTGGGATCGTAGGAATGATTGTAAAGGGAGCCAAAGCCAAGGCAAAACGCATACCATTCCCCACGTTCGCCCCAATCAAAATAGTAGTCGTCGAGCACGGTCTTGCGCACCTCTGCCAGTTCTTCTTTTGGGAACAAAATGATTGGGCAAATCTCCAGGACTTCGCCTTCCTCGATGTCCCGGCCAGCGAAGACGCCCTTGCCGTGAAGATCAGAATCGGCTACAAAAATGGCGGCTTGTTGGAGTGACATTTGATAGGGGGGGTAAGTTGAAAGTTACAAGTTGAAGGTTACAAAATGGATCAACGAAGCTTTTCTCTAACTTGGGGTTGTGCAAAAAGTCGAATGATTGGAAATTTTCCCTTTGTTAACCAAATCATGTTTTGTTTTCACGAAATCTAACTTCCCGAAAGTTTTAAACTTTCGGGAAGTTCGGGTATGCAACAAATTAAATTCTCCGCACCTAACCTGTCTTGATTTTTCTCCGACTTTTTGCACAACCCCAAGTTCGGAGCAGGTTTCATGCTGCTTTTGCAACCGCCTTTTCAGCAGGTTCAGTTTTTTTACTTTTTTTCTCGGCGTACGCCACGGCAGCTTCGCGCACCCAAGCACCTTCTTCCCAAGCCTTTCGACGGGTTTCCAGGCGCTCGCGATTGCAAGGGCCGTTGCCCTTTACCACGTTCCAGAACTCGTCCCAGTCAATGGCGCCAAAATCATAGTGGCTGTGCTCGGCGTTCCATTTCAGGTCAGCATCCGGGTGTTCGAGGCCCAGTACTTTAATTTGTTCGGCCACCATGTCTACAAACCGTTGGCGCAGTTCGTCGTTGCTGAAACGCTTGATTTTCCAGCGCATGCTTTGTTCACTGTGCGGGGATTCGGCATCTGGAGGTCCGAACATCATGACCGAAGGCCAATACCAGCGATTGATGGCGTCCTGTGCCATGGCACGCTGCTCCGGCGAACCATTTGCCAGCGTGAGCAACACTTCGAAACCTTGCCGTTGGTGGAAACTCTCCTCCTTGCACACGCGTACCATGGCGCGGGCATAAGGGCCATAAGAGCAGCGACAAATGGGGATTTGGTTCAAAATAGCAGCGCCATCTACTAGCCAGCCGATGGCGCCCACATCCGCCCATGAATTGGAAGGGTAATTGAAAATGGAAGAGTATTTTGCTTTGCCTGAGTGTAGTTCTTCGTACATCTCGTCGCGGGCCATGCCGAGGGTTTCGGCGGCGGCATAGAGGTAGAGGCCGTGCCCGGCTTCGTCCTGTACCTTGGCGAGCAGTATTTGTTTGCGCTTGAGCGAGGGTGCGCGGGTGATCCAAACGCCTTCTGGCAGCATCCCAACTATTTCGGAATGAGCGTGTTGGCTGATTTGACGAAGCAGCGTTTTGCGGTATGAATCAGGCATCCAGTCTTTTGGTTCGATACGAATGTCTGCGTCAATTTTGGATTGGAAATGCTCCTCTAGCGAGTATTTAAGGGCGGGTTGTTCGCTGATGGCCATGTTGTGCTGAAAAAATTTACATGATTTGTGCGCCGTTTTTTCAGTGGTGGAATACGGGCAACGTATATGGTTTTTTGAAAAATCGGATGCAAAGGTAACAGGGTGAATGAGGAATGTGGTTTGTTCTAAAATGATTTTTTGTCAACAAGGAGGCAGGGATCGAATAAGTTCAAAATCATTTTTTTCCCAAAGCCGCGCTTGAGCATGCTACTTCGTTAGGTTTCAGCCTGAGTATTTCGCTTGTCAGGCAAAATTTTGACCCTTTTTGTCCATTTTCCCAATTATTTCTTACCTTTGCGCCCCTATGAGAAAAACGTCTGGCTGGCCACTACTCTTTGCCCTTATTTTTTTGGCGAGTTCCTGCAAAAGCAGTTTTGAACGAGCCCGCACGAGCGGCAATGCAGAGCTGATACTAACGAAGGCTTTTGATTATTACGACAAAAAAAACTACCAGCGTGCGCTGACGCTTTTTGAGCTGGTAGTGAACACTTTACGCGGCGATGCCCGGGCTGAAAAAGCCTACTTCGAATACGCCCAGTGCCACTACAAAACCAGACAGTACCTGTTGGCGGCTTTCTATTTTAAAAATTTCTCCAACACCTTTACAAACTCCCCACTTCGAGAAGAAGCCGCTTACATGGCTGCTTATTCAAATTATGAACTCTCGCCCTCGTTCCGTCTGGACCAAAAATCTACGGAGTCGGCTATCGAAGAATTTCAGGTTTTCGTCAACCTTTTTCCCAAGTCTGAAAAGGTGGCGCAGTGCAACAAACTGATTGACGAACTCCGCCGCAAACTCGAACAAAAGGCTTTTGCAGAAGGCCAATTGTATTACGACCTCCGGCAGTACCAATCTTCGGTTATTTCTTTCGACAACCTTTTGCGCGATTACCCGGAAAGCCCGGATGTAGAGCGTGTTCGATATCTCATTGCCAAAGGCAGTTTCCTTTTGGCCGAAAACTCAGTAGTAGATAAAAAGGAAGAACGCTACGGCCAATCCGTTAGCAGATGCGACGATTTTTTGGAAAAATACCCTTCGGGCAAATATTCTAAAGAAATAAAACAGACCCGCAAAGACGCTGAACAAGCCCAAAGGGCCGTGAAGAAAAAATTGAAAAACACTTGATAACCTTTGGCTATTCCATTAGCCTTTGATCGTCATCATCGTAAATAAATGCTATTGGTCAATAGTCAATAGTCAAAAGTCAATAGTCAAAAGTCAATAGTCAAAAATGAGCGATATCAAAACCAAGGCCCAGGGCCTCGACGCCAATGTTCAGCCTCGCGACGTGCTCGAACTTGTGGCAAAAACGGGCAACATCTACGAGAGCCTCGTCATTATCAGCAAACGTGCCCGCCAGATCTCCAGCGATCTGAAATGGGAAATACAGCGCAAGCTTGAAGAATTCGCCGTACACACCGATACCATCGAAGAGGTACAGGAGAACAAAGAGCAGATTGAAATCTCCAAGTTCTATGAGCGTTTGCCGAACACGGCGATCATTGCTGCGCACGAATTCATGCAGGATGAAATCCAGTGGAGGTATGTAGAAGAAACGGAATAGGTCTTCCTTAGCCTAACCATGCAAAACGCCCTGCGGCTTGATAACCGCAGGGCGTTTTTTGCGCGAAAAATAGGGGGAGCCTTTCATCCATCGCGCTTTTTGGGGCAGCAATTCAAACTTTGCTACGCCCACTAAACTATGCTCAACTCCCAATTTCCCGATATCGCTGCGTATTGGCCGGATCTATTTTTGACATGATCTGTATCACCCGGTCTTTTTGGGCCTTGGGCGCGATTTTCCACATCTCCACCAGTTCGTCTTTTTTGGAGTATGAAAACATCTGGACGATCATGGAATTGAAGTAAGCTGCGCTCACTTTATCAATGTCTTCCAACGCAAGTAAAATGGCCGCTTTGCCCTGGTCGGGGTTGGTGGTAAACATATCCAAACCTTTGCGGTGGTAGGTATAGATTGCGTTGCGGAAAGGCCGCATACGCGGATTGAGCAGGTTTTCCATGATCCAATACCGGTTGCGGTTTTTGCCACCGTCGCTAGGGCGCCAGCCTGGAGCGGAATTGGTGGTAGAGTTCTGGATGTTGGTCACGATTTTCTCTGCGGTCAGCAAATGCGGCTCGCCGCCATACTGTGAGAACGAGTCATAGTCCATGCTCAAAATGATGTACACATAAAAGGCCAGCAGTGACGAAAGGTTTTGGTTGTCAGGGTTGTCGCGCAAAAACTCAATCGGCTGGTTTTGCTCATAAGTAAAGACCACGTCCTTATCGAGGTGAGAAAGCAGCGGGGTGTCGTAGCCGCTGCCATACACAGGGCGTGTGGCTTGCACGGCCAGCTCGGCTTCAAAAAAGTTGCCGTCCAACTCTTTGGATATGGTGAGGATGAAGTTGCACTTGATGCGCTCCTCGGGCTCGAAGTTGTCGTTGGTCCATTTGGTGTTGTTCAAAAAATCTTTGAGCGAAGTCTCCAACTGGTCAAACACCTTGCGGTCGTTGCGTTGGATTTGGGGGGTGCTCACGCGTACGCTGGCATTGAGCTCGCCTTGCGCGTAAAGCGTTGAAAAGCAAATAGAAAGCGCGAGAAACAATGCGATTTTCTTATTCATAGAGCGGTAATATTTCTGTTTGAAAATAGAGGGTTTGCAGGGATGCAATGCCCTGACGCGTTATGTTTGTCTTGGGTTGGCTGCCCTGCAAATTTCTGCGATGATATCGAGGGCTACTTCGGCTTTGCTTTTCAGGGGAAAATCTGTTCGCGAGCCATCGCGCCGCAGGATTGCGATTTTGTTGGTGTCGTGGCCAAAGCCAGCCCCGGCGTCGCGCATGGAATTGAGCACGATAAAATCAAAATTTTTCTTTTCCAGTTTTTGCAAGGCATTGGTTGCTTCGTCATTGGTTTCCAGCGCAAAACCCACAAATGTTTGGTGGGGCTTTTTGACCTTTCCAAGGGTGGCGGCGATGTCTACCGTTTTGACCAATTCGAGGGAAAGATCGCCTTCTTTCTTTTTAATTTTCGTTTTTGAAAACGCTTTTGGCCTGTAATCAGCCACGGCAGCGGCTAGAACAATGATGTCGGTCTCTGAAAAAATGGCTTCGCAGGTTTCGTACATTTCCTGTGCGGACATGACGGAGATAACCTTAATCGCCTGATTAGTGGGCCTTAGATCTGTCGGCCCCAGCACCAAGGTCACTTCGGCGCCTTGATGCGCCAATGCTTCGGCGAGTGCGATGCCCATTTTCCCGCTGGAATGATTGCCCAAAAAACGCACAGGGTCCAATGGCTCGAAAGTGGGGCCTGCGGTGACCAAGGCTTTTAGATTTGACAACTTTTTAAAAGTTGTCAAATCTCCCCCCCCTGACAGATGGGCTGTCAAAAACGCCAAAATCTCTTCCGGTTCGGCCATGCGTCCATCGCCCACAAGACCGCTCGCCAACTCGCCATGTCCTACCGGGATGATATGCACCCCGTGATCCTGCAATCGCTTCAGGTTGGCCTGCGTGGCAGGGTGATGCCACATATCAACATCCATAGCGGGCGCGACAAAAACAGGACACCTCGCGGAGAGGTACACGGCACCTAAAATGTTGTCGCACAGACCGTTGGCGAGTTTGGCCAGGGTGTTTGCCGTGGCGGGAGCGATCAGGAGCGCATCTGCCCAGAGACCGAATTCTACATGGTTGTTCCAAGTAGATTCTGAAACGACCTCTGTGAAAACGGGCCGTTTTGAAAGTGTGGAAAGCGTTAGAGGGGCGACGAATGCCTTGGCTGATTCTGTCATCAATACCTGCACCTCTGCCCCTTGCTTTATCAACAAACGCGTTAGAAAAGCCGCTTTGTAGGCAGCAATTGAACCAGAGATGCCCAGAATAATCTTCATAGATGAGATGTTTGGGACGAACACCGATTGCAGAACACCGATTTTACTGAAACCGCCGACACCGCCGAATTTAATCAAATATTTCGATGAATTTCGGTGGTGTCGGCGGTTTCAGTCAAATTCGGTGTTCTAAAAATCGTCGTTAAGCTTTCGGCCCAGCGGCCACAATCTCGGCGCTGGCTTGATCCGTATATTTTTCAAAGTTCTGCGTGAACTCCTTTGCCAGCGACTTAGCTTTTGCATCGTATTCCGTTTTGTCGGTCCAAGTGTTGCGTGGGTTTAAAATGTCGCTTGGCACACCCGGGCAGGCCATCGGGATTTCCATGCCAAACACCGGGTGCTTTTCAAACGCCACATCGTCCAAGCCGCCGTTGAGTGCGGCAGTGATCATGGCGCGGGTGTAAGGAAGTTTGATCCGGTTGCCTACACCGTAAGGGCCACCCACCCAACCCGTGTTGATGAGCCAAACTTTTGCTTTGCTCTTGCGGAGCTTTTTGCCCAAAAGGTCAGCGTAACTGGCTGGGTGCAAGGGTAGAAATGGTGCACCAAAACAAGCCGAAAAAGTTGATTTTGGTTCCTTTACGCCGACTTCAGTTCCTGCCACACGAGCCGTGTAGCCACTGATGAAATAGTACATAGCCTGTTCTGCCGTAAGTCGGGAAATGGGCGGTAGGATGCCGTAAGCGTCGCAAGTAAGAAAGAAAATATTTTTTGGATCCCCTGCGGCACGACTGGGGTTTACCGCGTTTTCAATATGGTTGATGGGGTACGAAACACGAGTGTTTTCGGTGATGCTGCGGTCGGCGTAGTTTACATGGCGGGTGCCGGGGAAGAATTTGATATTTTCCAAAATGGCACCGTGGCGGATGGCCCGGAAGATATCAGGTTCTTTTTCAGCGGTCAGGTCAATCGTTTTGGCATAGCAGCCTCCTTCAAAATTGAATACTTCGCCTGTGCCCCAAGCATGCTCGTCATCACCGATCAGCGGGCGGTTGGGGTCGGCGCTAAGGGTAGTTTTGCCGGTGCCGGAAAGGCCAAAGAACAGGGCAATGTCGCCATCATGGCCCACGTTGGCTGAGCAGTGCATGGGCAGTGCATCTTTGGTGCGCGTGGGCAACACAAAGTTGATGACCGAGAAGATGCCTTTTTTGATTTCGCCCGTGTAGCCGGTGCCGCCGATGAGCAGCCGGCGTTTTTTTACATTTACTATGGCAAAATTGTGTTGGCGGGTGCCATCCACTGCCGGGTCGGCTTTAAAACCGGGGACGCACAGCACCGTCCAACGCGGATCGAAATTTTCCAACTCTTTATGTTCTGGGCGGAGGAACATATTGCTGGCGAATTGATTGCTCCAAGGGTATTCGGTTACCACGCGTGCCCGGAGCCGATATTCGGGATTGGCGCTGGCGTTGGCTTCCACGTCGCGGACGTACACGTCCTTTTTTCTCATATAACTGCACACCTTACGCCACAGTGCGTCGAATTTCTTGGGCTCGAAGGCTAGGTTCACCTTTCCCCAGTTCACTTTGTTGGCTGTGATGCTGTCTTTTACGATAAAACGATCGTCAGGAGAACGCCCCGTGAATTCTCCAGTGTAGATGACCAAGGCGCCAGAGTCGGCCAATTGGCCCATGCCTTTTGAGATGGTATGCTCCACCAATTCTTCAGGCGAGAGGTTCCAGTAAGCGGTTTTCAAGTTTTTAAGCCCAAGTTCTTGAAGATTGGCGTTGGGGTTCTTGTGTCCTAATTCTTGCATAAATTTACTTTAAAATGGTTAGGCAATCAAAAAACGCACAAGCCTAAAGCGTGGCGAGGCTCAGCGGCGGCGCTAAGGTACGGCGGAGCACGTTTCATTTTTATCCAGACTTGACCATTACTTCTATGACAATTTTATCATGGATTTCGTCGCGGTTTTTCCAGCACTTTTTGCACACATCAGGTAGGCGGCCACGGCTTGTTGGAAAGGGATTCCATGGAGTGTCGCGCAGTCGCCTGAACCGCCAAAATCGAGGGTGTTAATCTCTTTGGTATAGTTTGGAATGGAAGTTTGCCGGCCTCTAAACCAATGAGTTTTGAAATCTTTAACCCCTGGCTGCGCAACTCTAAAGGGATATGTCGCGTTTCTGGGAAAAGTTCTAAGGACCGAATTCTATACACCACACACATTCAAAAATGAACAAACTGATTTTTGCCTTTATCGCCCTGTTTTCGACGCAATGCCTCGTAGCGCAAACCACTGCCGCGCCTGAAAAAAACGACCCACAAGCCAAAAAGGTGCTTGACAAGATCCGCAAGAAATACGATGCCTACAATACCATCGAGGCTGCTTTTTCGCTCGCCATCGAAGTGCCGGGACAGGCAAAAGAGATGCAGAAAGGGATGATCGCACAGGAGGGTAAAAAATTCCGACTCGACATGAGCGACCAAATCATTGTTAGCGATGGCACCACTACTTGGGTTTATCAGAAAAAATCCAATGAAGTGCAGATCAACAATGCCGATCCCAATGACGCCAATGCTTTCCTCACGCCCAAAGACTTGTTGGGGAGATATCAAAAGGGAGATTTTCTTTATGCGCTTACCGACAAAACTACTGAGGGAGGGAAGGTGCTTACGCTGATCGAGTTCAAGCCCAAAGACCGGAATTCGGAGTATTCCAAACTTCGCGTGGCCATTGACGAAAAGGCGGGCACGATCCAAAGCATCAAGGGTTTTGCCAAGGATGGCTCGCGCTATACCTTTAATATTACCCGCTTTACGCCGAACAAGGCCATAGCAGCCAATCAGTTTACCTTTGATACCAGCCTTTTTAAAGGTGTGCGGGTGGAGGATTTGAGGATGTAGTTCAATTTTGGATTTGCGATTTTGGATTTACGATTATTTCGATCCGAAAAAGGATTGAATCCAGCCTTCTTCGGATCGAAATAATCGTAAATCGTAATTCCAAAACCGTAAATTTCCATCACTTCCTTATCGCTTCCACTGGGTCCATGCGACTAGCCTGAGAAGCCGGAATCAAGCCCGAAATAACCCCGACCGCGGCAGAGGTGAGGATGCCCCAAACGGCATTGTTCAAGGAAAGGTGAATGTCAAAATCAATGGCTGCGGAGATGGCTGCTGTGACTATCCAAATGAGCAGCAGCCCTAACAACCCGCCGAAGATGCAGAGCACTACGGCTTCAATGAGAATTTCGAGCAGGATGAACCAACGCTTGGCCCCAAGTGCCATTTTGATGCCGATGATGTTGGTTCGTTCGCGCACGGATACAAACATGATGTTTGCAACTGAAAACATCCCTACCAAAAGCGCGAAGCCGCCAATGAACATTCCTGCCACGTTCATGGTGCCAAAAAGCTTGTCAAACAGGCCGCTGATGATGGACAAGGTGTTGAGTGCGAAATTGTTTTCTTCTCTTGGCTTGATGCGGCGCTCTCCTCGCAGCACCCCTGTAATTTCGTCTTTCAGTTCCTCCAAATCTACCCCGGGCTTGGCTTTTACCTGTATGCTGGTCTGTTGCCCGTGCCCGCTGCCGTTGTTGCGAACCCCAAACCCACGCCGGGCAAGGTTGTAACTCACCAGCACCCCATTGTCGAAGTTGAATGGCTTGAGCAATTCTTTTCCTGATTTTTTGGTCACCCCAATGATGCGGAGCTTGCGCCCGCCGACATTGATATCCTTGTCCAAGGGGTCTATGCCTGGGCCGAAAAGCCCTTCTGCGATCACCGCGCCGAGGATGCATACGTCGGCGCCGCTCTGATATTCTGAAGCAGAAAAGTAGCGGCCTTCTCCGTCAAACTCGATGTGAAAAAGTTCGTAGCAGTCTTCTGTGATCCCTAGAAAAAAAGCGTTTTCCACGCTCGATGACTGCCATTTGACCGTTTTTGAGCCTAGAAACTGCCAAAAGCCCACTTGGTCGGCCAGTTCGAGCTCCGCTTTGAGCGTTTCAAACTCCTGGTAGGTAAAGTTGGGGCGGCGCATCCATTTCCAAAAATTCTTGCCCGGATCTTCGCCCCAGGAGAATTTTTCGATGTAGATCACATCATTGCCAAGTTTTGCCATCGAGCCGCGGATGTTGTCTTCCAAGGAGTTGACGGAGCTTTTGACCCCAATGATGCAAAAAATGCCAATGGTGACGCCGAGCAGCGAAAGGAAGGAACGGAGTTTATTGGCCAAAAGCTGCTGCCATGCCTGCGCGGCACCTTCAAGCAAAATGCGGAGGAATTGTTTCATCGCAAGGAAGATTTGGATATTTGAATATTGAGATATTTTGAGATTCATGCAATGCTACCAATATCTCATTATCCCAATATCATTTTACTCGCCGAAGGTAAAATGCCTTTTTTGGGCAAAACGCAGGATTCGATGAAAGGCAAAAGTTGTTGGATGTACGATGTTGTACAGCTCCGGTTCAGTTTTTTTCCTGCCGTTCCTTTTCCCGCATTTGCTCGCTGGTGAGGGTGCTTCCATCGTGGCTCCAGCCTGGGGGGCCAAAGACATACCAGAACTTGGTGCGGAGCGGTTTTTTGCTAAACAGATCCTTGAAAATGTTGATCCACTCATGGAAAACAATATTTAGCGCATCTCTTTTTCCCAGCGGCTTGGTAAGGCCATAACGAAGGGGCTGATACTGCTCTTCAGGCAGTTCGGGTTGAAAGGTTCCGAACCATTTGTCCCATACGATGAGAAACATGCCAAGGTTCTTGTCCAGATAAAGTGGGTTGGAGGCATGGTGTACGCGGTGGTGGGAAGGCGTGACAAGGATGTGCTCAAGCCAGCCCATTTTACGGACAAACTCCGTGTGTACGAGAATGCCCCAGGTCTGGGTAACCGCAAAAATGAACAGAATGTCCAAAGGCTTGCACCCGATCAGGCAAAGCGGAATGAAGTAAATGAACCGGTAAAGCGGCTGGAACACCGAAGAGCGAAAGCCCACCGTGAGGTTGTATTGTTCGGAGGAGTGGTGTGTAACATGCACCGACAAAAGAAACGACTGAAGTGGTCTACCCGATGCAGCCAATAATACAGGAAATCCATACCCACCACCAGCCAAAACCAATACCAGAACGGCGTGGTGAATTCAAACAGCTTGTGGACCCAAAACCATTGGAAAATAACGAGGTACACGAGCCGGAAAGCCAGGTCAACGCCGCTGTTCAGCAGCATCAGGTAGAGGTTTGTAAGCGTGTCGCGCAGGGTATAGGACTTCGTGTGGCGGTAATGGCTTAACAGTATTTCGCCGAGTATGACGACCACATAAATCGGGGTGCTGATCAAAAGAAAAAGTTGTTCGCGCAGGGAATCCATGACTTCGTAGGTGATTGGTTTAAAAGGCCTTTTGAGCCACGCGGATAATGATCCAAGTGCTTACACCCATGAGGATAAAGCCTGCTAGGCGAACTATTTTTTCAGGAACACCGGGCTTGAGCCGACGCCCGATTTGGTGTGCCAAAAGCACCTTGGCAAGGTCTGTGAAAAACAGTGAGATCAAGGTCGCGGCCATGAAAAGACGCATGTGGGTTTCGCTGCCGTCAGGTGCTTCAGCCCGTGCAACTGTGGCTACACCAATCCAAAAAAGCCAGTTAGAGGGATTCGTCATATTGATCGAAAAGCCTTGCAAATAAGCATGGTGACGTTTGGCAACAGATTGGTTCTCTTTCATTTGATCTGAAACAATCCGCTTGTGCGGCCACGCTGCCGAGAGCCCAAAACCAAAGAGTAATAGCCCGCATACCAGCCCAAACCAAGTTTGGAAGATGCCCTCGCTTGTCACTGCCGCCAATCTCCCAGCTCCCCACCAACATGCAAGCACCAACAATAGATCGCTTGTAAAAGCCCCAGCCACCAGCGTCAGCCCTTGTCGCATGCCATCCCGGAGCGTGGTACGGATGTTCATAAAAAAAAGCGGCCCGAGGAGCAAGCCGTAGGCCAGCCCCGAGAGCAGACCCTTAATAATTGGCTCCATTTACGGTTAAAAATGCGGTCATTTGGGGAAATCTGGCCAATGTGACAATGGGAATTGGTCTAGTTACTACTTTCGCGGGGCAAAACTACTATGCTTCTCCAGTTCTGAAAGGAGTAGTTGAACACTAAACAGTCAATTTTTTAATTTTTACCCGCCATAGCGGCTCGCCGCCGCCAAAAACTAAAGCGAGTAAAAGCGCGAAGGAGGGCAGAACCCTTCAAAATCATTTTTTTCTTTTCACCAAACCATTTTTCTTTTCAAATGAAAAATCTTCTTTTTTCAGCACTAGCCCTGGTGGCTTGCTTTCTAAGTCTCGGATGCCCAAAACCTGTCCCAGTGCCTGTTAAATTTAGCCTTGACCGACCCTTTGGACTTCAAGTTGGACAAACCGGCGAATCTCCTGACATTCAAGGGTTTACCATCAAGTTTGAAAAGGTAGCGGCCGACAACTCATGTCACTTGATCTCAGCATATGAATTGTTTTGATCAAAAATATGACACCCCTAAAACCAAAAAAAGTTCAGTATCAAAACCGAAAGTTCGATTCTTAAATT
>JANMME010000309.1:0-19097 GCA_031373015.1 Saprospiraceae bacterium | reverse complement strand
TCGTCGCTCTGGGCGCGAGCGTTTTTGCGCTCCTGGTCGTCCGTCATCGAATAGTAGCGAAACAGCGCCCCATCCATGCCCATGCCCGCCACCGGACTGAAAAAACCAAGCAACAGCGCCGACATGGCCAGTACTCCGTAGTCCTCCGGGCGCAGTTCTTTGGTATAGAACGGCACCAAAATCAGGCTCAAGAACTGCGAGAGCATGGTGGACAAGCCGTAGGTCAGGCTATCGCTCGCCAGTTCTTTCAGCCGTTTCAACATGTAAGCACCTCCACAATTTTTTCAGCAGCGTGACCATGGAAAGCCAATTGTTCCCGGGTGAATGCACGGCACTTGTCCTGATAAGAGGTGTAATGGGTCTTGATTTTCAGAACTCTATCCATAAAAGCATCGGCTGTGTCGGAGAATTCAGCCACACCGTGTTCCATGTATTGCTTCACATCCACGTCTTCCCATTTGGGCGAAAATACCACCAGGGGGCGGCCCCAAATACATGCTTCCATCCCTGCTCCAGAGTTGTTTATGGCTACCAAGTGATGATTTTCAAATGGAATAGGGTCAAAACGATTCATCAAACGGATATTGGGATAAGTCGCCAAGACAGGCGCGAGGTGTTTCTGAACATTCCCGCTGTGGTCGGCAGGGTGGGGTTTTATGGTGATAAGGACCGATGGATAGCTTTGCGCAAAATGCAAAACAGCGTCCAGCAACCGATGCACATGTGGGAGGGGCGTGTGCGATGCTCCTGCGTTTGGCAACACTAAAATGCTGAATGGGTCGGGAGGCAAAGTTTCTGCATCGTGTTGCTCAACTCCTTGAAAAACAGCATCATAAGCGGCATTGCCCGTAACCTGAATTTCACAACCTGCTTGCCAGCGCTCCAGCCGTTCTTTGAAAAAATGCGACCAGACCAGGTATTTGTCTACGGATAAATTGGAAATCTGATCTGTATTTCCAATCAATCCGTGTTGGATAGCAAACGAGGGTGTTTTCAGTTGTTTGCAAGCCAACAAAACGGCGTTTGCCTGATAGGCTTCTGCTTTGAAAAGCACTATTTTTCGGGAAGCATCGGATAACAGGCGAAGCATCGTTTGATGAATCAGGTAAGCAGGCTTTGCGAACCGAATGATGACAGATTTTTTTGCAGAGGAAGAAAATAGGTGGGTACACAAAAGAGCAATTTGGAACAAAACGGCCCGGAAATATTGCCCTTGCGTCAACCATAATTGGATGGAAAATGAATTCCCGGGCCACTCGGCACCGTATTTTTCAAGCAAAGCGTGGTTCGTATAAAGGATTGAAAATGAATGATTTTGTCGAGACAATTCCTGCGCCACAGGCCGAAAATGCTTCACATGATTTTCGGTGATGATGACAAAAAGGAATTCTGTTTTGGACAATACCGGTGGATGAGGCTTGAACCTTCCCGGAAACAGGGTTTTGAGGGCTTCCCGGATGAACCGACCGTAATGGGGCTTTCCGGTTTCTCGTTCTAGTTCTAGGCGGAGGCAGTACCAGAAGTTTTTTGAGGTCATTTTATCCAATCATGCCATCGGGGTCCACTGATGGTAGCAGCAGTGTCAACCTTTGTTTTTTGTACAAATACGCCGCAAAGTCAAAATCCACCCAATCATTGATATCCACCGATCTTTCGCGTGGCATAAGATAGGCCAAACTCTTTTGCCCGATCACATCAGGACGGGTTTCCAAATCTGTTCGCCAAGTGGCGTACACAGCGCAATTGCGTACATAAATCTCAGGCAAATTCTGGGCGGCGAAACGCCCGGCTTCATCTTCCAAAAAAGGTTTTAATTCATTGCCATCCAGGGTTTTAAGTTTAAGTGGATGCACCATGTGGTCTAATTTTGTCACGCTCACTGCGGAGTCAGCATTGGGGTTGTCGAGTAAAAGTTGAATGGTGGCGTCAATGTCTTCAGATTTGCGCAACGGCGAACTGGGCTGCAAAATCACGACAACATGGAATGGGTGACCCGCCCAGCGACTGCTCAAAGCTGGACGCGTAAATTCTAACTCCGCCAACGCATGCCGCACATATTCAATGGCCGGCGCATCGTCCCCTGAAATCTCCGCCGGGCGTCGGAGGCAAGTGATTTGCGGGTATTTCTGACCAATTGCCAATACCGCTTCGCTGTCGCTGCTCAATACGATTTGCGTCAACAATTTAGAACCCAAAGCCTGACGTATGGCCAGATCCGTCAGTGTGGTAGTTCTGAGAAAAGGGCGGAAATTCTTCTCCGACACGCGCTTTGATCCTCCTCGGGCGGGGATGATGCCTAGAATGTTCATATTGCCAACGCGATTTTCAATTTTTCCACCATAAAGACCTCGGTTTTTTCAAAGGACTCCAGGGTGTTGCCACCAATATGGGGTGTAAGGAGCAGGTGATCGTGTTGGCGAGCATAAGTGATCAGGGGCGAATCCGCATGAGCGTGTTCGTTTTCAATCACATCGAGGGCTGCACCTGCAAGAGTTCCGTTTTGAAGATGACGCAACAAGGCCATACTGTCCACCAAAGCGCCCCGTGCCGTGTTAATAAGCACACTTCCTTTCTTGAATTTTGAAAAAAGGGCCTCGTTGAAAAGGTGGTGGTTTTCAGGCAAATAGTTGATATGAATGCTCACCATATCCGATTGAAGCACCAAACTTTCGAGATTTTCACAAGATGTTACACCAACTTCTTCAAAGGGTTTTGGGTCAAAACCCATCACCCGGCAGCCAAAAGTGCGGAAGTATTGAGCGGCGATCTTGCCCAAGCGTCCCACGCCTGCAATACCTACGGTTTTTCCCAAAAGTTCCTGTCCCTGGAAAAGGTCGCGGTCCCAGCCACCTTCCCGCACATGGTTGGAAGCCGCTGGTATTTTGCGCAACAAGGCCATCGCGAGGCCGATGCTCAGCTCCGCCGTGGCACGCACGGATTTCAGAAATTCCACTTCGCCTTGCAGGCTCAGCACCTGAATTCCTTTTGATGTGCAGGCTTCCAAATCAATATGATCCAGCCCGGTCACTGGGCACACAATAAAACGACAGCGCGGGTTTTCAGGCAAATCGCTGGCATCGATCCGAAAGCCCAATCTGAACCAAAAAACGTCGTATTCCGAGAGGGCTTTTTTCAACCCATCCTTTTGTATGTCAATCAAATTTAAGTCTCCCAGCTGCTGTAAGATGGAAGTGACTTTTGGGCTAAAGCACTTGGTTTCTGCGATCAAGATGCGGGGTTTCATAGCTGATGAGGTTGGAAATTTGACAACTTTTTAAAAGTTGTCAAATTTGGCGCTGCTCGTTGAAAGGTTCTGTGTATTCACAGCGGAAGTTAAACGGAATGTAGGCATTTCAGGTCGGAACATCCCTCGTATCCATGCGTAGAAGAAACAGTGGATCACTGAATTGCTCCTCATAGTTGAAGCCCCGTTTCATGCTGAACGCAAATTGAATTCCTGCGCTTTCAAGCATGGGCGCCAACGAATGACTAACTGCAGCTTCACCTCCAAATGGATAGGAAAACGACACCACTGGCCTGCCCCCCACGGATTCGAGGTATTCCACCGAAGCCAAAATGTCTCGCTCGGCTTCCTCTGGGCGCAGTGTCGCTAGTGGCAAATGTGCGCTTCCATGGGAACCCAGCGCACCAGCCTGGGCCAATCGGCGAAGGTCTTGTTCGTCCATGTAAAGCTCGTGGGCAAAGGTTGATTCGTCGGTTACCAAGGATTCGAAGAGTTGTTGGAGGAGCGTTTCTTTTTGTTTTTCGGGCAATACAAAATTGAGGAAGAACTTCAACCGACGTGCTAAAGGATCATCGTAGCGGTATTGATTTTCAAGCAGTTGATCGTCAAAACGATATCGCTGGATGTCGGCGTTTTTTTCCAAAAAATCAAAAATGTCGCGGTCATCCAGTTGGGTGCGCACATAATGGAGTTGGTGCGTGGGCAGCACTTTTTTTTTGCGGATCGGGTCGGTAGGGACGTAAAAAATGGCCGGGATGCCTTTCGCGTTCAGGTAGTCAAAAACGACCATTTGTTCTTTTAAACCATCATCTAGTGTGAAAACACAATGGTTGCCAGCAGGGAAAACCCGCTCGCTCACCCAGCCTGCGATTTCATTTTGAGAGACGAATTTGTAATGCCGAGCCAGGGCATCTACTTGTTTTTCTAAAGCCGCTCGACTGGTCGGGTAAATGCCCGCTTTGTAACTTGTTTCCCGAAAATAATGAAAGTTGACGGCGAGGAAATTCATGTCGTTTCCCGTAGGGAATCCCTGTTTATCGTTTTTTCTTCTGAATTTTTAACCCCTCAGCCGTTTTTACCACCCGCTGAAGCGCTTTTTCCAAATCTGTAGGGCTGCTGAACAACCGGTCGCCGGGTTTAATTAGAGGTAGTAAGTCGAGTCCGTCCTGATCGCTCACAGAACAAAGCAGCAATTCGCCCCCTTGAGCCGCCACGTTCAGCCATTGACCGTTGTTGCGTGTCACGAGTCCCCATTGGAAAGGGTGCGTGTGGCCGTCCAGCGATTGTGCCCAGGCATCTCTGATGATGATCTCCTGCCCACGCCAGCGGCAACGCGCTCCGCCGTACGGCTCGTCAAAGGCGCAGATGAAACGCTCCAGTTCGGTCGAGGGCCAGCTCCAATCCAGCCAACCGTGTACGTCTGCGCGGAGTCGGGGCCAATAGGTGGACAGGTATTCTGGCTGTGCGGCCAATGGCAAACCGATCGCTCCTGCCCCCCATTTTGCGAGAAAATGCTTCAGGAATGCTATGTTTTTAACCTCATAGTACTGGATAAAATCCACGGGCTTACGGCAATGCGCAGGATAAATAAATTCTTCAAAATCAATGATTTCGCCAGCATCCAACGCTTCAGTCATTTGGTGCAGTAGGCACATACCAGTTCGTTGACCGCTCATGATCTGCCAGGAAAACAAAGTGCCGCCTCTTGATCGGGGCAAGTGGGTACCGTGGAGGTTGAGCATCTTGCCGCCCATGCTTTCTTCCAAAAACACCTTGTCGAAAAACCACGGAGCGCCAATGGATATGGCAAGCGTTCGTTCACCCTTTTCCATCCATTTTGCAAGAGGAAAATCAGCAGGGTTTTCTGCTGCGATCACCTCTGTTTCGGTCTGTTCGGCGGCTTTGGCCATTTTCTCTACTTGAGCCTTATCCGCCATGATCGCGCAGTCGAATCCTATTTCGCGTGCAAAGACAGCCACTTTCAGGCTTATTGGATTGGCGCCGAAGAAAAGCAGATTAGGCATTTAAGTATTTGGATAAAGTTAGATTGGTCTAACGGCAGCGACTCTGAAAATCAAAACTCTGCGTCTCTGCGGTTTATTTTAAGTAATGTCGTAACCAGCGTTGCGGATTTGTGACTCCTGTTCCCGAAATCGCGCATGGACGAAACGGGCAATAGTAACGGGCGCTATTTCCCCGCCGAGCGAAAGCTTGAAGCGGGTGATGCCTGCTTTTAAGGAGTCTTGGAGATCAACACCGCCCAGATCAAGGATTTTAAAACCTTGGCTCGCGCCGTATTGGCAAAGTTCAAAAACGATTCGTTTGGCAGCACAACCGTACACGAGATTGTTCAATCGTTCGTCACGTCTAGTTTTTTTCAAGGAATAAATGCGCCCGATGCGCAGGTGGTTGCCGTGGGTATAGGCGCTCATCCCTGAAATGGGGTTGTCTTCAAAAAAAGCAGTGAAAGTCAAGCTATTGTGCAGTTCTTCTTCCGGCACGGGAAACCAACCCCGTGCATTTTCGCAGGCTTCGTAGAAGTCAAAATAGGTTTCAAAATCGTCCCCGGTTCCCATTTGAAAACGCAGGGTTTCTATTTTATCAGCACGTCGCACCTCGTTTCGGCTGGTGGCGTTGAATTTTGAAAAAGCAGCCTCCACACCTTGGGACAGATCAATCAAGCAGGCGTTTTTTTGCACCGTTTCAAAGTTGGTTGCTTCGCACTTATTATAACAAACTACAAAACTGTAGTCAAACTCCGAAGCCAATTGCTCGCTTTGTTCCATAGTTAAATGATCCGTCAGAAAGCGGCAATAACGGAGGCCGAGGATAGAGGCGGTGAGCATGTTGGTATCCCGGAACGCTGTTCCGGGTTTTAAGGGCGGGGGTTGTGCAAAAAGTCTAGATTGAAAATTTGTTTCGGAACTATATTTCGATTCTCATAAAATCCTATAAGGTTTTTAAAACCTTATAGGATTCGATTGACCAAAGTGCAAAATATTGTTTTACTCAAAAAAACCGCGAAAGACCTTTTTACACAACCCTTACTATCAATACTGCAAAATCTTCGCAATCGTCAGTGGTGCCTCCGCCAACACTTGCGCGATTTTAACCCCTGCTTTCCCATCACCATAAATCGGGTCGGGCGGGTAGGGGCCGTGTTCAATCTGTTGAATGACAGCGTTTTGAATGGCCGGGCGCTCATAACCCACTTCCATTACGTTGTGGCCGCGCTCGCGCCCGGCTTGCCGCCCACCAATGTTCACCACTGGCAATCCGAGATAGGCTGCTTCCCGGATCCCGACGCTCGAATTACCCACCAGACAAAGGCTATTGCGAAGCAGACGGAGGAAGTCTTCCGGCTCCATGTTTTTGAAAAAATGGAAGTTGGAATCTTTGTGTCCCTCGCGAAAAGAACGGATGCCCTTGGAAGTGCCATCTGCCCCTGCGTCCACATTAGGCCAGAACCAAAGGATGGGGATATTTAGTCTGGCAACGGCTTCCAGGGTCTCTTCAATATGCTGGCGTGATTGCTCGTACTCGGTGGTAACAGGGTGCTGCATCACCACCAAATAGCCTGCTGTCAAGTCAAGAACCTTGCCCACGCCCCCGTATTTTTTAAAAGGGTCAAAATCCAGTGTGGGTGATTTCAAAACGCCCTCTGCCAGATCAATAGAAGGGCAGCCTGTCACGAAAACAGCGTCGGGATGTTCACCCATTCGCAGCACACGCTCGCGGGCTTT
Source organism: Saprospiraceae bacterium (assembly GCA_031373015.1). Lineage (GTDB taxonomy): Bacteria > Bacteroidota > Bacteroidia > Chitinophagales > Saprospiraceae > M3007. The sequence continues at coordinate 12,110 of JANMME010000309.1, read as the reverse complement.
TTCGGTGGCAACTAAATGAATGTCAGCAAGTTTGGTGATGGCGTGGCGGACCTTCTCGTCAATGTTTCCGGTCACTTCGCCGCCCTGGACGTGGGCCAGCGGGATGTTCATATACGCCGCAGAAATAGCCGTGGCCATGGTCTCAAAACGGTCGGCAACCGTGACCACAATGTCGGGTGAAAGGTTGTCGAACAGGGTGGAAAGTTCGAGGATGCCAATGCCGGTAGTTTTGGCGGCGGCGGTCAGGTTTTCGCCTTCGAGCACGTTGAAGACTTTGGCGGTGATGGGGAAACCATCGCGTTCGATGTAGTTGACTGCCGAGCCGTAGCGATCCAGCAAGGCAGAAGAGGCTACTACCAACTGGAGTTCCAAGCCGGGGTGGGCCTGAATGGCAGATAAAGCGGTTTTGATCCGGCTATACGAGGGCCGGGCGGTGATGACGACGCAGATTTTACGGGGGGACTTATACATCTTAGGATGTCGCGAATGAGCGATGTGTTTTTTTGACAGGATTGACAGGATGTACAGGATAGGTCGGCTTTACCGCCGCGCATCGGCTGCGTATAACCACGATCCACGTTTGAGAAACCTTTTTTTGTTTTCTTAAACGTAGGCTGGCTTCGAGGTCTTGGCCAAGGTCTGTGCAAGATCCTTGGGCACGTTTAAGAAACCCCAAAAAGGTTTCTCAAACGAGTGCATATATGCGAAGCCAGTGCTCGGCGGTATCGCCGACTTCATCGCATTCAATTTAGTGACTGAAAATCATCCGAACGCGTAACAAATCGATCATCGGAGCAAGTCGGCGGAGCCGACATCATCCTGTTTATCCTGTTCATCCTGTCTGAAAAAAATCACCCGGCGGCTATTTCTCTTGCAAATCTTCCTCTTGAAGGAAATCGTACCGATCTAGCGGGCGGGTAAGATTTTTTCCCACCACATCCAGGAACTGGCTGGCTGGAATACCGTATCCTTTGGGCTTTTTGGCCTCTAAATCTTCGACAGCAATCACGTGTCCAGCAGGTAAATCTTTATTGACCGCCAGCGATTTCTCAAAGATATTTTTCAAGGGTTGAAAAGCCGTATTGTCTTGTTTGTCAATAGGTTGTGAAAGAGATGATTGGATTTGGCGAACCCCCTGCACCAACATTTTTACTTGTGTTGGCGTCAGCGATGAAGGTGCGTCCGGGCCGAACATTTTTTTGTCAAACACGATATGAAATTCAAGTATCGATGCCCCTAAAACCGCTGCTGCCAAACAAGCAAATATGTCCCCGGAATGGTCGGAAAAACCGACAGGCAGCCCATATCGTTCACGCAAAACAGGGATCACATTCAGACCCCATTGTGCGGGCAGAGTAGGGTAGGCCGTCGTGCATTGCAGGAGGGATAGCTCATTGCCAAAAGGTTTCAAAAATGCCAGAGTTTCATCCAACTCTGTCAGCGAACTCATTCCTGAAGAAAGGATTATGGGTTTACCCGTTTGGGCTATTTTTTTGAGCATCAGGAGATTGCTGATCTCCCCCGAACCGATCTTATACCGTTGAATTCCAATGCTTTCGAGTAAATCCACGGCGGCACAACTAAACGGAGAAGCGACAAATGCTACCCCTTTTTCTTCGCAATGTTGCTTTAGCCCGGCCCATTGCTCAGGCGTGAATTCCATGCGTTTCCAATAGTCGTAACGGGTGGCGTCGGTGTAACTGAATTTTACCCGGAACGGCTCGTATATACTGCTTTCAGCTTCAGCGATATGGGTCTGGAATTTCACGGCATCCACGCCCGTTTCCGCCGCAGCATCAATATAGGCATGGGCCAGGCCCAGACTTCCGTCATGGGCCTGACCTATTTCTGCAATGAGAAATACGTTCATTTTCGGGCTTTCGAGCGTATTTTTTTCCACCAGGGCTTGTTTTTACTTTCATCATAATATCCACCATAGCCGTATCCATAGCCATATCCATAGCCGTATCCGTATCCATACCCATAGCCTGATTTGGCCTTGAGTCCATTCAATACAATGGCCATATTGGGCAGGCGATTCTGGCGATACAGTTCATCCATAAGTTTCAGCATCCCTTTTCTGGTTTCGCCGTGACGCACCACATACAGGTTTACATTGGCATATTGGCTCAATAAAAACGCATCAGCTACCAGTCCAACGGGCGGAGTGTCAATGATTACATAATCATATTCCGCCTGGATACGGCGCATGAATTCTCCAAGTTTAGCCGTCAATATTAACTCAGCAGGATTGGGTGGAACGGGACCGCTATTCACATAATGGAGGTTTGGGTGCAATCCGGATGGTTGAATAATATCTTCCACAGTGGCAAGGCCAGCCAGGTAGTTGCTTATTCCTGGTTCTGAGTTGCTTTTTTTTAAGTAGGTCCCAAGTTTGGGTTTGCGAAGATCAAGCCCAAAAATAAAGGTTTTTTTATACGTTAGGGCCAGTGTAACCCCAAGATTTACAGCGATATACGTTTTGCCTTCCCCGCTACTGGTGGAGGTGACCAATACCGTATGTTGAGGCTGGTTTGGATTGATAAATTGAAGGTTGGTTCGAAGTAGTCGAAACATTTCTGCCACGGCCGTACGGTCGCCAGAATTGACCACCACATTTTTCCCCGCATCGCCCTGAGCGATTCCCCCAATAATAGGCGCATCGGTTACTTTTCGTATGTCGTCTTCGGAGCGTATTTTATCATTCAAAAGATCCAATATCCAAACCAGCAGCGCAGCAAGCCCAAGCCCAAAAACCACCGCCAGGGCGTATATCATTTTGGGGTCGGGGTAAATGGGCATTTTGTCATATCGCGCTGAATCTACCACCCTTGAGCCAGCCACTGCGGTGGCCAGGCTGAGGGAAGTCTCCTCCCGCTTTTGAAGCAAATACAGGTAAAGGTTTTGCTTGATGGACTGCTGCCGCATGATCTCTTGGAGTTCCCGTTCCAGTTTGGGCGCTTGCCTGACCTTACCAGTCAGCAGATTTCGTTTTTCATTGGCTTTTCGCAGGGTTTCCTCCAGCCGCTTGTCAACCCGGCTGATGGTTTCGAGGATATTGTCAAACAGGGTATTAATCTGTTGGTTTAGGCTTATCAATACAGGGTTGTCAGGTTTGGCGGTCTGCTGTAGTCGTTCGCGATTCAACAATTGTTCATTGTATTTTGCGATCAAATCAGAAAGTGTACCATCTTCTGCACTGAAGTTTGAAGGGATCAAATTGTCTTTCCCGGCACTGCTGCGGAGGTAAATGTTGAGGCTGTTAAGAACGCTTTGCTGCACTTCGTTGGCGGAAATGGTTTGGTCTAAATCAGATAACTCATCCATCACCAGATCAATGCCTTTCTCCACTTTTATGCCTATTTCATTTCGTTGTTTATAGGTCTGTACAGAGCCTTCCACACCAGATAATTCATTGGTTAAATAGATCAGCCGGTCTTCAATGAAGTTTATGGTACGCCGACTGACTTTGTTTTTGTCGTCAATGGCTGCTTCGTTATAGCAATCAACCAAGGTGTTCAAAATATCCATGCCTTTTGCCGGCACAGGATCTACGAGTTTTAATTCCAATACACTGGAATAACTACTTAGGGGTTTAATGGAAAGGCGTTTGGCATATCGAACCCCTTGATTTTCAATTTTCAGGAACCTGATCTCTATCAAGCCTTCCGATGGCTGAATAAGCGAGTCCCGTTTTAGGCTATAGCCGCCGCCTTTCGCAGATATCCATGCTCCAAATCGGTGCGGTATGATGCTTTCCCCCTGGATCAACTCGAAGCTTGCTTTGTCAACATATTTGACGGTCAATTTTGAAAGCCCATTTCCTTGGATGGAAAATGAATCGATCTTAATTGGACTTTGGCGGTATAACTCATCGCCATGAACCCGACCCAGGGAATGGTACTCTACATCCAATCCTAATTTTCGGATGGCCGCTTTCATTAAGGTCTCTGATTTCAGGATTTGGATCTCATTTTCGAGGTTTTTTGATCCTTTTAATATTCCCAGATCTTTAAACAGCGCATCCTCAGAAATGCCAGAGGAGTTGCTTTCGGAATCATCTTTTATCAATAGGGAACTTTTGATCTCGTATTGTGCTGGTGTGTACCGAAGATATAGCCAAGCCATGGTTACGGCAACTCCAAGCAGCAAAACATATAAATACCAATATTGCAGGATATACTTAAAGAGAAAGGGGCGCAATTCAAATGCCGGTTCCTCTGCTGCAAAAAGGTCAAAAACCTTGGTTGGCTGATTGGTTTCTTTTGTCACAATAGTAGGTTTTTAAATTAGCGGAACAACAAAATAAGAATATTTGCCAGGATCGCACCAGCAGAAACCCAAGGCAAAACTTTTGTCGCCTGATCGCTTACCACACTGGTCTTCTGTCTGAGCGGCTCCACATAGACCACGTCATTCTGTTTCAAATAGAAATAAGGCGAACTAAAAACGTTTCGATCCTGCAAATCAACCCTGCCAAACGAGCGGTTTCCATCTTGTTCGCGGATGATGAGGATGTTTTTTCGGTTGCCGTAGTTGGTCAGATCGCCGGCAAGACCGACGGCTTCCAACACCGTTACGCTGCGTTCCGGCAGGGTATAAGTGGCCGGGCGATTCACCTCCCCAAGGACCGTAAACTTGAAATTTAGCCAGCGCACATTCACGATCGGGTTGGATATGTAGCGCAGGAGTTTTTGCTTAAAAGTATCACGGGCTTGCTCCACACTAAGGCGGCTGAGATGCATTTTCCCCAACACCGGAAACTCGATATCGCCTGATTGATCCACGAGGTAATGGTTGCCAATGAGGTTATTTTCTTCTTTAGTCCGAGCGCCAATGCCTTGCAAGGTGAAAGGCGCCACTGCTGCGGGGTCTTCTGCATAAACGCCGATTTCTAACAAATCATCCGGTTGGATACGAACATCTGCCGTCACCTGAATAGCCTGTGCTACGGCAGGAAATTCGGGACCTTCATTGAAGTTTAACAACTGCTTGTGGTGAACACAGGAGGCGAGCAGAAATAGAAAAAGCCCAGGAAGATGATAAGTGATATTTCGTATCATATTATGCATGATTTGGGGGGCAAAGTTGAGGTAGAGGTGAGTGCATGGGTGATGTACTGAGTAGCCAAGCTGAGCGTGTCATCCTGAGCGCAGCGAAGGACCTGATTAAGAGCGCTTTACGATTGTGCACTACAGATACTTCGCTACGCTCAGGATGACACACGCTTTTAGCAATTTGTTTGGATTGGACAAAACTCCCCCTTTGTTCCATGCCATTCCACTGTATTCTTTAGCCCCTCCCTCACACTTACCTTCGGGTAATACCCCAAAATTCGCTGCGCCTTTTCAATACTGGCCAGAGAGTGCGGGATGTCGCCCAGGCGTTCCGGGCAAAACACGGCTTCCGTATTTACGTTCAATTCCTGACGCAAGATTTCAAATAACTCCAGGAGCGTAGTTTGTTGCCCAAAGGCAATGTTGAACACCTCGCCAAGGGCTTCTTGGTTGTCGCTGAACAGAGCCAAAAGATTGGCTTGTACGGCATTGGCAACGAAGGTAAAATCGCGGCTGTGCGAGCCATCGCCGTGAATGGTCGGGGATTCGCTGTTTTGTAATTTGTTGATGAACAGGGGTATTGCTGCGGCGTATGCGCCATTGGGACTTTGTCTTGGACCGAACACATTGAAGTAGCGCAACCCGATGACTTCCATTCCATAGGTGCGGGCGTACACAGAGGCATATAGCTCGTTCACATACTTGGTCACTGCATAGGGCGAAAGCGGTTTGCCGATTTTGTCTTCTACTTTGGGCAAGGCAGTGCTGTCTCCATAGGTGGAAGAAGAGGCTGCATAGACTACCCGTTTAATTCGGGATTCTTTGGCGGCGTGGAAAACGTTGAGTGCGCCGGTGATGTTTACGGCATTCGTTGTTAGTGGGTCTTGTATGGAGCGGGGCACAGAGCCAAGGGCGGCTTGGTGACTTACGAGGTCCATGCCATCACAGGCCAGTAAACATTGGTCGAAATCCCGGATATCAGCTTCGAGGAATTCAAATTTTGGGTTGCTCAAATGGTGGGAAATGTTCTCTTCAAAACCTGTGGATAGGTTATCAAGTACACGCACGAAATGGATGCGTTCATCGGCCATCAGCGCGTCCACCAGATGGGAACCTATGAAGCCTGCGCCGCCAGTTACGAGGATTTTTTTCAATGTAGAATGCGTAGAGGAGTTCACACAGATGTTACACAGATTATATCGCAGATGTCACGCAGATTTCCAGATTGAGTCTGTTCCATCCATCTGTGTAACATCTTTGTGGGACATCTGCCTAACATCTGCGTGAAACGAACCATCATTTCGTCAAAAAAGGATGCTTTGCCAACGGCAATCTTGCCAAAGGATGATATTCTCCCAGCAGCCCAATGGGCGTCTGTTCGCGAATATCATGTGCCAAACGAATGGCTGGTAAGGCATCGTCAAGCCCAAAACCATTCCCATCCAGAACCGCTTGATAACTAAGGGTATGCAAGTCGGTAAAGCCCTCACTGAACTCCAGTGATTCGCCGTCCACTGTGATAGATCGGAAAGTGCGTTTTCCAGCGGATTCAGGGGGAAGTGTGTCAGGGCTGATGCTCAGAAACCAGCGAACCCTGGCTTTTTCAAATTCCAAAAAACCGGCAGCGCGGTCGTGGGTGTGTACGTGGACAACGTTGTTTTGTAAATCGCCAAATATCCAGGCCAGCATGTCGAAAAAGTGGATGCCAATGTTGGTCGCAATGCCTCCCGATTTTGCCAGGTCGCCTTTCCAACTGGCGTAGTACCAATTGCCACGCGAGGTGATGTAACTCAGGTCAACTTCATATTTTTTTCCTGAAAACCCTTGTGCTACCTTGTTTTTCAAACCCACAATAGCCGGGTGGAGCCGAAGTTGAAGGATGGTGGAAACACGCTTGCCAGACTCTTGTTCGTTGATTTTCAGGGCCTCGGCGTTCCAGGGGTTTAAAACAAGCGGTTTTTCGCAGATCACATCCGCGCCGTGTCGGAGTCCGAAGCGGATGTGGGCATCGTGCAGGTAATTGGGTGAGCAAATGCTGACATAGTCAATGCCTTGCCCAGCGCGTTTTAGCTTTTCCAGATGACGATCGAAACGTTCAAATTCCGTGAAGAAGTCGGCTTCGGGGAAGTAGCTGTCCAACACACCCACAGAATCCTGCGGGTCAAAAGCTGCCACGAGCTGGTGACCGATGTCGCGGATGGCTTTGAGGTGCCGGGGCGCTATGTAGCCTGCTGCGCCGATGAGTGCGAAATTGGACATTGGATATGGATGTCGAGGAGAATGGGGGTAGGATGGAACACGGATGCCACGGATTAGACACGGATTTTTTTGTGCGATTCCCCAGACAATCCGTGTCTAATCTCCGTCATCCGTGTTCCATCCTGCCCATTCTACCGTCTTTCACTTCAAAATCGCAATCGCCACTTTGGGGTCTACCGAAACGGTGTCGTGTTCGAAGTCGAGTTTGATACGCCATTTCTGCATGGTGGCTGCGCCGATGATGGCCTCTTCGGAGAGTGCTGGAATGACGTAAAATTCATCTGAAAGGCGGGTGCCGTTCAAATAGAAATCAAGTGTGACACGGTATTTTACTGAAATTTCATGCGCTTCGCTCGCGGTCTGGATACGAAGGACATCTGGAAGTGGTACAAGATTGTCTAATTGCTCAGCCGCTTTAGGGCTAATGCACGAAAATGAAGCACCACTGTCAAACAGAGAAACCAGATTGGCTTGGCCTTTTGAGCCTTTGTAGAGCATTGGAAATTTTAAAATGGACATGGGAGAAATGGTTTAGGATTCAAAGTTAAGCAATAGAAGGGATATTTCCAAATATTTTTTTGACAGGATTTACAGGATGAACAGGATTTTTATCCCAAAAAGGACGAAGTCCTTTATATCCTGTTAATCCTGTTAATCCTGTTAATCCTGTCCAAAAAACGTCTTCACCGCCCCCGTTATCTTCGCCAAAATCTCCTCCGTCATCTCAGAGTGCATGGGCAATGAAAACACCGAGGCGCAAAGTGCTTCTGTAACCGGGAGTTCGCCGCCTTGCCAGTATTGAGCAAATGCAGGTTGTTTGTAAAGGGGTACCGGGTAATAAATCATGCAAGGAATGCCTTGTTCTTGCAGGTATGCTTTCAATTTGTCCCTGGTTTGCACAGGATCAGGCGTATTGATCTGGAGTGTGTACTGGTGAAAGGCATGGGTAGAATTCGGTTCGCGAGCCGGGATTTTCAACTGCGGGATTTGCCCAAAAACACGGTCGTAATATTCGGCAGCGCGGTTGCGGGCGGCGTTATACTCGTCGAGATGTTTTAGTTTGGCATTGAGGATCACGGCCTGCATGGCGTCGAGGCGCGAGTTCACACCGATTACATCGTGGTAATACATTTTGGATTGGCCGTGGTTGGCGATCATGCGGGCATTGGCGGCGAGGGCATCGTCGTTGGTCATCAGGGCACCGCCGTCGCCGTAGCAGCCGAGGTTTTTGGAAGGAAAGAATGAGGTGCAGCCAAAATGGCCGAGTGTTCCCGTTTTAGCCGTCCTACGGCTTGAAGCCGTAGGACGGCTATAGTCCGCCCCGATCGCCTGCGCATTGTCCTCAATAATAAACAGGTTATGCTTTTCAGCCAAGGCCATAATCGGGTCCATGTCGGCACTTTGACCAAACAGGTGCACCGGTACAATGGCTTTGGTGCGCGGTGTGATCGCGGCTTCGACATGCGCAGCGGTGATGTTCATAGTCTCGGGATCAACATCCGTCATCACAGGCGTGAGCCCCAGGAGGGCAATTACCTCTGCCGTTGCGACGTAGGTGAAAGCCGGGACGATGACCTCGTCGCCAGGTTTCAATCCGAGGGCCATCATAGCGATTTGAAGCGCATCGGTGCCGTTGGCACAGGGTATGACGTGTTTTACACCGAGGTACTGTTCGAGGCTTTCCCGAAAAGCGTTCACCTTGGGCCCGCCGATGAAAATGCAGGAATCGAACACCTCCTGCATTTCGCGGTCTATCTCGCTTTTGATGCGGGCGTATTGGGTTTTTAGGTCAACCATTTGTAGCATAACCAATCAGGAATGAGTGAGAGATATTGAGAGATATTGGGATATTGGGATATTGTGGAAATTTCTCAATATACCAATTTCTTAATTTCTAAGTAAACAAGGCTTCGCCTTTCATAAGTTGCGGGAACTTATGGGAAAAGAACTTGCAGATATTTGAAAAACAGCACATTCAGTGCGTTGTAGGGCGAAATTTATTTCGCCTTGTTTTTTTTTGATTTTTTAGGGTTTGTGAGCGAAATGAATTTCGCCCTACAACCGCCAATATTCGATGCCGTCGTCTATTCCATCATAAATCGCTTTCAAGTCCACCAGAATCGGTTTTTCTCCCATAATGGACTTAAAAAACGCGCTGTCATAGGCGCGGTATTCGTCGTGTGCTACAGCCACCACCACAGCATCGTAACACTCTGAAATCCTGTCGCTTAGCGTTAGTTTGTACTCGTGCGCCACCTCGTTGGGGGAGGCCTTGGGGTCAACTATGTGGACATTGATGGAAAAACCCTGGAGTTCGCGGACGAGTGTGGCCACTTTGGAATTTCGGATGTCCGCCACGTTTTCTTTAAAAGTGATGCCGAGTACCAGCACTTTGGACAAATGCGGGCTTTTGTCTTTTTTGATGAGCAGTTGCACCAGTTTTTTGGCCACCCAGGCGGGCATGCCATCGTTTACCCGGCGACCGCTCAGGATCACCTGTGGCTCGTAACCTAATTCTACGGATTTGTGCAGCAAGTAGTAAGGGTCTACGCCGATGCAGTGTCCGCCTACAAGTCCGGGGTAAAATTTCAGGAAGTTCCACTTTGTGGCGGCGGCTTTGATTACCTCCTGAGTATCAATGCCCATGCGGTCAAATATGATGGCCAGTTCGTTCATCAGCGAGATGTTGAGGTCGCGCTGTGTATTCTCTATTACTTTGGCGGCCTCGGCTACTTTGATGCTGCTGGCCTTATAAATCCCGGCTTTTATGATGTGACCATACACTTTTGCGATCTCTTCCAAAGACTCGGCATCACACCCGCTCACCACTTTGAGGATTTGGGTGAGCGGTTTGCTTTTGTCGCCTGGATTGATGCGCTCGGGAGAGTAACCGAGTTTGAAATCCTCGCCCATTTTCAGTCCTGAAAGTTCTTCCAGAATCGGCAGGCAGTCTTCCTCAGTGCAGCCGGGGTAAACGGTTGATTCGTACACGACATAGTCTCCTTTTTTCAAGATGTTCCCGATGCTGGTGGAGGCTTTTTTGAGTGGGGTAAGATTTGGCACTTTGTGCTCGTCAATATCGGTCGGCACGGCAACCACAAAATAATGGGCCTTGGCCAAGTCTTCCAGGCGGTCTGAGAAAAGGATATCGCGGTCTTCGAAATCTGCCGGTTTGAGTTCGCGACTGGGGTCTTCGCCGCGCCGCATCATCTCCACCCGCGAGGTGTCAACATCGAAGCCCACCACCCGGAAATGCCGCGCAAACTCCAAGGCAATTGGCAGCCCGACGTAACCGAGCCCGATGACCGCGAGGGTTTTTTCTTTGCAAACAAGCGAATTATAGACAGACATTGCGATGTTTCTTTAAACCTCGTAGGTTTTCAAAACCTACGAGGTTTTGATAGCGTGTATTCACTCCATTTTCCACAACAATAATGGCTCTGGATCGAATTGCTTCCAGTCGAGGGTTTGAGCCTCTTCTGGGGAATAAAGCAGGTATCTGATCTTTCGGCCCACTAATTTTTCGGCTTTTTCAACGAGGGTGCTCAGGTAATGCTTGTCAAAATTGCCCACAAAAACAAGGTCAATCACCGGGCTGTCCATGCCTTTGGAAAAATCACCCACGAGGTACACGCGCTGCACGTCGCCCAGTCGCTGGATAACGGTTTCAATGACCTGATCGAGGCCGACCTGTTTCAAAATGATGTTGTGGATTTCGCGAAAAAGGGGGTGGCCGGTATTGGCACGGAAGATTTTTTTGTTGCCCTCGCTGTCGGAGAGCAACAGCCCGGCATTTTCCAATCGGTTGAGTTCTACGCGAATACCATTGGAAGATTCGCCAAATTCGCTTTCCAAACTGCGCAGGTAGGCCGTGGCGTGGCTGTTGAGGAAAAACTTCAACAACAGTTTGATGCGTGTCTTGGAAGAGATGAGTGCGTCAATCATGCTCAATATTGAGCAACAAAGTTACTCGTTATTGCGCCATAGAAGTGACACTTTTTAAAAAGTGTCACTTCTAACACTCACTCATCATTATGCCGACCTAAATACACGGTCACCTCTGAACTTTCCAATGCTTCCCAGAATTCAACCTTGCCCAGTGTGCGGCTAATGGGTTCTGCTGTGGCCCGGATTTCGGCAATAGGCCACCAAGCCACCCCGTGGATATTGTCGTCTTCCATCATATTGTCGAGGTGAATATTGTCGGGGTGTTCATTCTCCGCCAAGTGGCATTCAATGATGAGCGTAAGCGCAAACAGATCGGGTGCGAGGTATTCGCTGATAAAACGCAGTTGGCGGGCTTCCACCCTTAGCCCGGTTTCTTCCCACACCTCTCGTTCCGCACCCCGAAAAATATCAGCATCGGTAGGCTCCAACCGCCCTCCGGGAATGCTCCAATTCCGCACCCCGTGCCGATTTTGCTGTTGGATCAATAAAATTTCGTCGCCCCGGCGAACGAGGCCTGCTACTCGGATACGGTGATGCATGGGTATGACATGGGAGGTTAAACCTGTTTTTTTTCAAATAAATTTCATAATAGGTTACTTTTGGGCTGCAAATTAGTCCATAAGCCTCTCAACCTCATTAAGATCTTCGAGATTTCCATTCTCTTTAGCCACCAACATTTCATCGTTCAATACTCTCCCTCAATCGTGTCAAAAAAAGATTCCTTCGTCGCGGCCATTCAAGCGGGCTACACATTCTCCGGGGCAAATATCGTGCTTGGCGGGGCTATGCTAGATGCCGAAGCCATTCCTGGTCTCCAAATTAAAGTCCCGCTCCGCACCATGAACC
>JANMME010000291.1:0-2046 GCA_031373015.1 Saprospiraceae bacterium | reverse complement strand
CCTTCCCCTTGCAGGGTATAAAATATTTCTTTGATTTTATAAGTAGTCATGTATTTAATTTGCGGCACAAAGTTAAATCGATTGCAGCAATTTATCCACAACAACTAATTGAGGGTTGGCATTTTTTTATGCCCACCCCTCAATTGAATAATTTCAAAAAAATCCCCTCCCCCCTTGCATATTTCTCAAAAGCCCATATCTTTGCAAGCGAAATGAAAAAATTTCAATCAATGACTGTATCTGTTCAAAACATTTGGTGGTGGCGTCTGAATCATTCCGTTCTAGGGTGAAGTAGATAGCCATTGATGATGTTCAATAACATACAGCGAAAACGGCTTGTCGGATCACCCGGCAAGCCGTTTTTGTTTTTAACCACTTTTTTTTAGTTGAAGAGTTGAGTGGTTGAGAAGTTGAGGCTGCCGCGAGCGACAGAAGTCTTAATTTCTCAACTCCTCAACACCTCAACTTCTCAACAATATGGCATACTCAGAAAAAGTCCTCGACCACTTCAAAAGCCCACGCAACGTAGGCACCCTCAACAAAGACGCTAAAAACGTCGGCACCGGCCTCGTCGGCGCCCCTGAATGCGGCGACGTGATGCGCCTGCAAATTGAGGTAGACGACGCAACCGGCCTCATCAAAGACGCGAAGTTCAAAACCTTCGGCTGTGGCTCGGCCATCGCTTCTTCTTCCCTGGCCACTGAATGGCTCAAAGGCAAAAGCCTCGATGACGCCATGCGTATTGACAACATGGACATTGTAGAAGAACTGGCCCTACCGCCCGTGAAAATCCACTGCTCTGTGCTCGCAGAAGATGCGATCAAGGCCGCCATTGCCGATTATCAAAAGAAAAACGGCATCACAGCGCCTGTAGCAATGGCTGAAGCAGTGGCATAACCTTTTAACTATAGGTTGTTCGCATCAAAATTTGAGAACAAAAGCCGCGTAGCGGCGACACCGTTTATAGCTCCCATGGGGGCGACATTATTGTCGAAAATGATTTTCGTAGCAGAAAGTGCCAAGCAAAAAATCCAGGAAGTCCGCCAATCCTCCAAGATGGCAGATGATTTCTTCGTCCGGGTCAGTGTCACCTCGGGGGGCTGCTCCGGCTTGTCGTACAAACTCGACTTCGACAACGAATCGAAGCCCAATGACCAGGTTTTTGAGAACAACGGCATCAAAGTCGTGACTGATCTCAAAAGCTTCCTTTACCTGTTCAACACCACGCTGGAATTTTCGGGTGGATTGGATGGGAAGGGGTTTTCGTTCAATAATCCGAATGCAACGAGGACTTGTGGGTGTGGGGAAAGCTTTGCCGTGTAGATTTGGACATTGGACATTTATTATTGGATATTGGATATTTTCAGAGGCTGCCTTAGGGCGGCCTTTTTTATTGGTTTTTTGTAGGAATGCGGCCTTTTTTTGCAGATTTTGAATGCTTTTTGATGTGATGGCATGGTTGGCGAAGGTGACACAGCAATTTTTTTTCAAAAATGTACTTTTCCGAGTACGTTTTTTTTTCGGCGTTCCTCCTATGGTGTAAAGTTTCAAAACTCAAAAGTAGCCCGGTTGTCCTCCTTTCTTACCCTAAGTCAACCGTTCAGAAAACGCTGAAATCTGTTGCATTTGAAACTTGAATCTGCCACAATCATTAAAAATGTCATTATGAAATTTAATTGCTTCCTCACATTCCTCGCCTTCTCATTCTTAACGCTCAAAGCAAATGCCCAAGCGCCCAATTTACTTTGGGCAAAACAATTGGGTGGGACAGTTGGGTCTGAGCGTGGGTACTCCACCGTTGTTGATAATTCCGGAAATGTTTATACAACCGGGACCTTTACGGGCACGGTAGATTTTGACCCCGGACCTGGATCTTTTAATATAAGCGCCGGTACAGGTGCTTATTATGCTTTTGTCTCCAAGCTTGATCCCGCCGGTAATTTCCTTTGGGCAAAAGCATGGGGTGCAGATGTAGGCAATTCTGGAGCTTCCTGCAGTTCTATCGTAGTGGATGTCAATGGAAATGTTTATACGACAGGGAAGTTT
>JANMME010000284.1:0-7741 GCA_031373015.1 Saprospiraceae bacterium | reverse complement strand
TCTCTCCAATCGCTACACTTGAACCAAATCGGAAATTATTGGAACCCTGACCCCCTGTTAGTTTGGACGCTTCCTTCCAGTTTTGCCCCTCTTTTTTGAAAACATAGGTTGCACCAGTTAATGCGCCAGTAGTATTATCATCGGAAGAGACCAAAACAAAGTTGCCTTTAATTGCTACACTACGTCCAAAATAATCATTTAACTCAGCGTCGCTTGCTTTTATTTTGGCTTGTAACACCCAGTTGGAGTCTTGTTTCTCATAAATGAAGGCGGCACCAGAATTGGGGGCGGTCTCTTGATTAAACCAGGCACCAGCAATGATAGTGTTTCCAGACATTGAAACGCTATAACCGAGTCTGTTTTCTTGGTCGGTTGCGCTTGGAAGCAGGCTTTGCTTTAATTGCCAGTTTTCGCCAAATTTATTATAAACATATACTGCGCCCTCACGATAGGGGCCTACAAAATAATTGTCCATGGGCGCCCCAACTAACACATAGTCACCAGAAATGAATACTGATTCTCCAAAATCACCAATACCAGTCTCTTTGGGTGATTTCAACTTGGCTTTTTCCAGCCATCCTGTACCTGTTTTCTTAAAAATGTAGGCGGCCCCTGAAGCAATTGCAATACCCCAATCGCTTTTTGCTCCAACTACAGCATATTCGCCATAAATTGAAACGGAGTTCCCAAACCTGTCTCCTTGATTATTAACTCCAGAGCCATCGCTTGACTTTAGTTTGGCTACTTGTATCCATATTCCCCCAGCGTTTTGAAAAATATAGGCGGCTCCAGAGTTGTTGCCGTTCTCATCATCGCCGTCTGCACCTACAATTATTAAGTCATTGTAAATGGCAACTGCTTTGCCAAATTGATCGCCCACATTTCCATCTGTTGAAGTCAGGACGGCTTCCAGAAGCCATCCCGTATCAGTTTTTGTGTAAACATAGACTCTACCTGTACCGTTATTGGCAACAGGTGCCCCAACTACTAAGGTTTTTTCAAAGGCAGCAGTAGCACAACCAAAACAGTCAAACATGCCTCCTGGGACTGTAATTATAGTATCTAGACTAGTTTGGGTTGTAGCAATCCCAACAGAGAAGAAAATGGCGAAAACGGTGGTGAGCATTTTTTTCATTGGATATGTTTTTGAATTTAGTACAAAAATAATTGGAATGTTCTACCGAACTCTTTGAAAAATGGGTTGAAAGGCACTAATTAATGGATTTAAAGGTCTTGGTCCGGAGTCCACATCTTTGCCAGGTACTCTTCCCTTTCTTTCCCGGCGTTTTCTAATAATCCAGCTACTTTTTCCAGGTAAAAATACATGACTCCACTGTGCAGTGTCCATGCGACTAGGAGAAAAAGCAAGCATTTTAGGAATAACGCAACGAAAACCAAAATCAGCTCAATTTGGGGATTCGCTTCAAATTGTACCCAAGGAACTTGAATGAGTGCATAAAGGTAGAGAGCAATTATGCACCATGAAGGGGCGCCAATAAATTTGCTGTCAAACCTCCCGGCGAAAAGTGCTATTGAAATTCCTGCACCTAAACCGCAAATCCATTTTAAGAATACGCTTAATTTTTGAAATAGTTGAGGGTCTATTATGTCAGGCGGCAACACGTTAATCATCACATCAACAATAGTGAAAATAACAACTATGGCCGCTCCTTCTATCCAAGGAATTTTACCTTTGTGCCTTTTAATGTCATACGTAGATTTCGCCAACACTATGTAGCACAACACCATTGCCAATGTTTGAAGGTTGTTTAAAAAATTCATCCAAATTACCCAAAATTTCTTTTCAATACTGCCAATTCTTGACCCCTCATTTGTTGAAAAAATAAATCTGTTTATCCTCATTCCCTTTGACTCCGACGATCTAATTTCCTGATATGGAAATTTGGTAACAATACTAACTTCAAATTGCTTTGGAACATGTTGACTCGATACTTTTGATTTGCCATCGTGGATTGAGTAGCCTTTCCTGACCGGGTTATTCTCAGGCTTTGCAAGTGATTCATAGGTTAATGTTGTAGTTTTCAGGTGCGTAATGGTATCATCCTTCAATTTAGGAGAATCACCTTTTAGGGAATCTGTATCAATAGATAAAACCAAAGTAGCAGGTTTTTCCTGAAAATCAGGCCTTGTAGCTTTGATTGCCCAAAAACCATACATCACAACCCAAGTAAACCAAAGGAATTTCCAAATGCCCAAAAATTGCTCTAGGGCAGTTCCTGCTCGATCTGTAAAAATTTTGTACTCTTTTGGCCTTGGTATGAGGAAAATGAGAATGATGCAAATTAGGGCTACAACGAGCGAAATGATCATCAGGCCCTTAGATGAGTTAACCTTAAAGGCTTCTAATTTCTCTTGAGAGAAGTTTATGATTGCTAAAACTACAGACATGCCCGCGATAAAGGATGGGAATAAGACCTGCCCCTTGAAAAACAATTTCTTGACCCATGAAGAAAAGTTGGCGGGCGGCATTTCTGGTGAGTTGTAATCTGACTTTGCCATGGAAATAAGTTTTTTCAAATGATGAAACTTAGATTTTGTTTGGGGATTCGCCAACGCAATAGGGGTCGCTGGCTTCGCTGAGGCAAAGGTCAAGAATACCAAAGTGGGGAAAAATAGTTAGGTACGAAGGAAATAGTAGTTACCTCTAGGTATCTATTTCAGGGCTACTTCAAACTGTTGCTTCTCGAAGTAATCCAATTCTCGAAGAAAGCGGACCAAATCCTTGGTTGATTGAAAGGATTGGTTTATAAAAGATTCTCGGGCTTTCTCCAAAATCTTTACATTCTGTGCTTTGATGGTGTTGGGACTTTTCTCAAAGTTTTTAGCAATCCCTTCGTTAGATGCTTCGCGGTTTTTATTCATAAAATCAACAATGCGTCTTTCCTCTGTCGTCAAGATAAAAGGCTTTCTAGTAAACCTATGCTTTTTCAGTTCCAGTGACATGGCTTCATCGTTGAAATGGTTGTCCCATATGTCTCCAACTAATGGAAGATTTTGCGTTTCGTCAAATTTTTGCCCTACTGTATATACATTGAAATGGGAGATCAAATTGTTGTCTTTATCCAACTGAAGAGGAAACGCCTCCATAAGCACCCAATAAAATTTCCCGTCTATTAATTGGAAGGGGAAATTAATTCGGAAACATTGTTGTAATGGGGCAAGAATTCCCCGCACCTTATGTGAATAACTATAGATAGCAATAGACCATAAAATATAGTCTGACGAGTAATCCGGGTGAATTAAAGATAGATACTTGTTGACATCAAAGGCACCATTTGTTTTGACGTATTTTTCCGTATTATGGGAAAATATCAAAGTATTACTGCCAGTTGTTGCTGCTAGCATAAACTGGTGAGTAAAATCAGACCGTCCCCTTTCTATCATCATTAAAAAAAACGACTCCAATTCTTCCCCAATCATACAAACCGGCTCAGAAAAGTTCTTACTAAAGGCTTTAACGAAACGCTGGAAAGCTTCTAATGCCGTGGTATTGTTAAACGTATTCATAAAAAAATATTAAGAGTCTATCCGAAAACCTTCTTTGGCCTGAAGCAGAGTGTTTAATTTTTTGTAAAATGGACTTAGGGGTGCGGAGGGTTTCAAAACCAAAATAAGATCGAAGATCGGCTCAAAAATATCGATATTCTGTCAAAATGCCAAATAAAACGCCTGCGTTTTTTCGGTTCTTCTAAAAAGCAATTCCCTTACGCTGCCTCAACAATATATTAACCTCCAATTGATCATCTCAAACAGTATCAAAAACTCATTTATATAGCCATAGGACTAGGGAGACCACGATTAGCCTCCACTCTTTTGGCTGTTCTATCTTGCCCACTTTTTAGAAAGGCTTAATACCTCCCCACCCCAAACGCCCCCACCCCAATACTCGTCCCCTTCCCCCCCGCCATTTCCGACACCAACTTCCCCGTCGCAGCAGCCATACTCAGCCCCAGCATGGCGTGCCCCGTAGCAATCATCAGGTTTTCCGTCTTTTTGGCAAAGCCAATGTAGGGCAGCCCATCGGCAGAAAGTGGCCGGTATCCGAACCAAACTTTTTCCGCAAGATTTGCTTTCAGTTTTTCAAAATCAGCGAGTTCACGGAACACGGGATCATCGGCGTAGCCCGAGAAAAAACGCGGCACGGCTTCCAAAATCCCTTGTACGCGCGGGAACAGAATCCGGTCGTTCATGGCCCCAATTTCCATGGTGCTGCCAATGCGCAGGCGTTTGGCCCAGGGCGTGATGGCCACCTTGGCTTCGAGCAGGATGCAGGGATGGCGAAGTGGCTGGTGTGGGACATCTACCGTCATGGAATAGCCTTTGCCGGGCATCATGGGGAGGTATTCTCCGACCATTTTGGCAAGGGGCTGAGACCAGGAGCCTGCTGCAAGGACGACCAAATCCGGTGAACTGAGGGGATGACTTGAAGTCATCCCCTCAGTTAGGTTGCGATACCTGACCGTCGAAATCCTCCCTTTATCCTTTTGAATGTCAACCACTTCTGCGTTGTAGATGATTTTTGCGCCGCGTTTTTCCAGGAGATTGGAAAGTTGCCGCATGAGTTCGTTGGGGTACAACATCGCGTCGTCTATGTACCAGGCTCCCCCGCGCACATCGGGCAAGAGTTCTGACTCAAGAGCCTGGCATTGGGCGCGGTCGAGCATCTCTATTTGTAGACCGAGTTCGCGGCCCATGCGCACGTTTTCGAGTTCGCCTTTTTCGTATTTGGCGGTTTGGAAATAATTGATGCAGCCTGTTTGAGCGTATTCAAAATTCATTTCGCCACTGGTTTCCCACTGTGCCGTGAGATCGCGGGAAAGCAGCAAGAGTTCGGCCATGGGTCTGGCGCTGCGTTCCACATGTCTGGCATTGCAGGCGCGGACGAATTTCATGCCCCAGTCCATCAATCCCCAACTCAGCGCAGGCCGCACATAGAAGGGGCTTTTCTGTTTGAACATCCACAAGATGCCCTGACTGATGATGCCTGGCTGTGCCAAGGGCGCGAAATGCGAGGGCGAGAGATAGCCCATGTTGCCAAACGAGCAACCGTCCGAGCCGTCGCCACGCTCGAGAATGGTTACGTCCCAGCCTTCTTGTTGAAGATAGTAGGCGGTGCTAAGGCCAATGATTCCGCCGCCGATGATGGTCGCCTTCATAATACTAAAAGCATTTGAGGGTGCTATTGGGGGTATAAAACATTGATATTTGAAAACACTAAGGAACTAAGAGACACTAAGGCTAAGAGGGGCCTTTAGAGGCGTAACGCTTAGTGTCTCTTAGTTCCTTAGTGTTTTCAAATACCCAACTCGGCGTTTAGCGCACGATTAACTTCTCCCGCTCCGGCCCCGTCGAAATCATCTTGATGGGTACACCGAGCATTTGTTCCACATCATCCAGATAAGCGCGGGCTTCGGATGGCAGGTTTTCAAATTTGCGGATATCGTCCAGAGAAGCATTCCAGCCTTTGTATTTTTTATACAAGGGTTTTACTTCGGTTTGACACAGGTCGAACGGAAGGTGATCGGTGGTTTTCCCGCTGTACTGGTAGTGCGTGGCGGCAGCAATTTCTTCAAAAATATTGAGCACGTCAATCTTCGTCATGCAGATTTCGGTCACGCCGTTGATGAGCATGGTGTACTTCAATTGCGGCAGATCAATCCAACCACAACGCCGAGGGCGACCGGTGGTGGCGCCAAACTCCATGCCTTCTTTGCGGAGCAGTTCGCCCGTTTCGTTGTCCTCCTCTGTTGGGAACGGCCCGCTGCCGACGCGGGTGCAATAGGCTTTCGAGATGCCGATGACGCGGCCGATTTTTTGCGGCGCCACGCCCAATCCGGTACAAACGCCGGCGGTGACGGTGTTGCTCGAAGTAACAAAAGGGTAGGTGCCAAAATCAATATCGAGCATGCTCCCTTGTGCTCCTTCGGCCAGGATTTTTTTGCCTTCAGATAGGGCATTATTCACGAAATACTCGCTGTCTACCAAGGGCAGGCTGCGCAGCGTGGCGAGGCTTTCAAACCAATCACGTTCCGCCGTTTCGAGGTCGAAAACAATGGGGGCGTAAATTTTCAAGAGTTCCAAGTGCTTAATTTTCAAGGCTTCGTACTGCTCTCGGAACGTGGGCGATTCCACATCCCCGATGCGGAGTCCGTTGCGCCCGGTCTTGTCCATGTAGGTCGGTCCGATGCCTTTGAGCGTGGAGCCGATCTTGGCTTTTCCTTTGTGCGCCTCACTGGCAGCATCGAGCCAGCGGTGCGTGGGCAGTATGAGGTGCGCCTTGCGCGAAACAAAAAGCCGGTGCTTGAAATCCACGCCAGTTTCCTCTAAATTGCGCAATTCGCGCTGGAACGTGACCGGGTCTAGTACCACGCCATTCCCGATGAGGTTGTTCAGGTTTTCGCGGAAGATCCCTGAGGGGACGGTGTGCAGCACATATTTGTTGCCGCCGAATTTAAGGGTGTGGCCGGCATTGGGACCGCCCTGAAAACGGGCTACCATGTCATAGTCTGTGGCCAGGTAGTCCACGATTTTGCCTTTGCCTTCGTCGCCCCATTGGAGGCCGAGGATAACGTCTATTTTATGCATAAAATCAGTTTCGGTGCAAAAGTCGGCAAAAGCCAAAAGTTGAGGCCATCTAATTTTTTTGAAACTCCAATCTACCTGTTTTATCTTTGTAAAAAACAATGCTCCCCACCTACGCCGACATCATTCTCCCCCTCGCGCTGCCCAAACGCACCTACACTTATTCCATCCCGGAATCGGTGGCCTCGCTTTTGCAGCCAGGTGTGCGGGTGGAAATCCAATTTGGCCGCTCCAAACTATACAGCGGACTCGTGGAGCGCGTCCACAACGAAACGCCCGATTATGCGGTGAAGCCCATTCTTTCCGTACTGGATGAGGTTACAGTGGTGACACCGCAGCAATTCCATCTCTGGGATTGGATGGCCGATTATTACTGTTGCACCTTGGGCGAAGTGATGTCCGCCGCGCTGCCGGGGCATTTAAAATTGACCAGTGAGACAAGGATCGTGTACAACCCGGCTTACGGCGATAATTTTTCCGAACTCGATGCCGAAGAATACCTGATTGCCGAAGGGCTTCATATCCAACAGGAAATCACAGTGGAGGATGCGCGGAAAATCCTGAACAAGAAGACGGTATTCCCTGTTATTCAACGGCTTTTGAACAAAGGCGTGCTCTTTCTCCGCGAGGATTTGCAAGACAAATTCAAGCCCCGCAAAGTAAGTGCCGTGCGCCTCGCCGAACCCTTCCACAGCAAACCCGAATTGCTCCGCGAGGTTTTTACTGAACTCAGCGGCAAGGAGCGGCAGCTCGAAATCCTCATGGCCTTCCTCGCCCTTGAAAAACGCCAACCTTTCGTGCGTAAACAGGATGTGCTAACCAAGGCCGACGTGTCAGAAAGCTCGCTCAATACAGTGGTAAAAAAAGGGATTCTCGAAAAATACGAGCGTGAAGTGAGCCGGCTGAGCGGATATGAAGACGAGTTGGTGGAGGCGGATGAATTGAGTGAACAACAGGTTCGGGCATTGAGTGAATTGAGGCGCGTGTTTAATGTACCGGCGGCTTTAGCCGCAGGAGCGCCGCGCTCGGCTGTACCGGCGGCTTTAGCCGCAGGAACGCAACGCTCGGCTGTGCCGGCGGCTTTAGCCGCAGGAACGCAACGCTCGGCTGTGCCGGCGGCTTTAGCCGCAGGAACGTC
>JANMME010000272.1:0-2253 GCA_031373015.1 Saprospiraceae bacterium | reverse complement strand
CAATCACGCGGCAAAAGCCTCGATAGACATTGCGCTGCACGATCTTTGGGGCAAAATAGAAGGCCGTCCACTCTGGCAATTGCTGCGGGTAGAGCCGGATAAAATGCCTCCCACGAGTTTCACCCTGGGCATAGACGAGCCGGATGTGTTGCGTCAAAAAATGTTGGAAGCTGCGGATTTTCAAATCATCAAAATAAAACTCGGTTCCGAAAATGACCGTCAAATCATCCGCACGATTCGTGAAATTTCAGACAAGCCCATTTACGCGGATGCGAATCAAGGCTGGACAAACCGAGAAGCCGCTTTAGACCTCGTTCATTGGTTGGCCGGGCAAAATGTGCAAATAATCGAACAGCCTTTCCCCAAAGACGATCTTGATGCTGCCGCGTGGCTAAGCGCCCGCTCGCCATTACCCATCATCGCAGACGAAAGTTTCCAACGGCTTGCCGACCTTGAAAAGGTGGCTGGCTGTTTCCATGGGGTGAACATCAAACTGATGAAATGCACGGGCATATCCGAAGGATTACACATTGCAAAGGCGGCCCGTGAAAAAGGGCTGCACCTTATGGTGGGCTGCATGACCGAGACGTCTTGTGGCATTTTGGCGGCGGCACTGCTCGCGCCGCTTTGCGACTATGCTGACATTGACGGCTGTTGGCTCATTCGAAACAATCCTTTCGAGATGCCTGTTTTGGAGAGTGGAAAAATTAGGCTGAGCGAAGAAGCGGGGTTGGGGTTAAAATTGGTTTCCTAAGAAGCTGTTTGAATTATTCTTTCGGAGACAAAAACAGGGTTTGAGTAGGCAGATGGAACACGGATGACGCGTATGAGACACGGATTTTGTTAGTATGACAGGATAAATCCGTGTCTCATCCGTGCCATCCGTGGCCCATCTGCTTACTCAAACAACTTCTAATTCTCCGCCACGTTCGCTGCCGGGATTTCCGAGGGTTTCGCCCCATCGCCTTCCCTTTCAGACTCTTGTTCGGCTTTCTTACGCTCGCGTTTGGCGCGTTCTTCAACATCCACCTTGTCGTAGGCTTTGATGATTTCTTTTACAAGTCGGTGACGCACCACATCTTCGGTAGTGAGGTGAACACTGGCAATGCCATCTACCCCATCGAGAATTTCGACGGCTTGACGCAGGCCGCTTTTTTGGTGATGCGGCAAATCAATCTGGGTCATATCGCCCGTGATGATGCACTTCGCCGAGGGACCAAGACGTGTGAGGAACATTTTGATTTGCAGGGGTGTAGCATTCTGGGCTTCGTCGAGGATGATAAAAGCATTGTCGAGGGTACGACCACGCATAAAAGCAAGTGGTGCTATTTCGATGACGCGATTTTCCATGAAAAAATTGAGTTTGTCCATGGGCAGCATGTCGTCAAGGGCGTCGTAAAGCGGGCGGAGGTAGGGGTCCACCTTGTCTTTTAGGTCGCCGGGAAGGAACCCGAGGTTCTCGCCTGCCTCCACAGCGGGGCGGGTGAGCACAATTTTCTTGACGAGTTTGTTTTTCAGGGCTCGCACGGCAAGCGCCACAGCAGTGTAGGTTTTGCCCGTACCGGCAGGGCCAAGCGCGAAAAGGATGTCGTTGGTGTCGCACACCTCGATCATCATTTTTTGGTTGCGGGTTTTTGCCTTGATGGGTCGGCCTTCGCGCCCATACAAGATAACATTGCTACCAGAGCCATCGCCTATGACCGGTATACGTACCTCAAAGGGGTTTTCGCCGCCGAGGAGGTCTTCCACGGTTTGGATGGAAAGCTCGTGGTGTTCACGTAGATAACGGGCCATCATTTCAAACTTGGCCTTTGCTGCTTGTGCGTCTTTCTTTTCGCCCGTTATTTTTAAGCTGTTGCCACGCGAAGTGATGGTAGCATCTGGATAGGCTTTGCGCAAAAGATTTAACTTTGCGTTGTTTTCGCCAAAGAGTTCGAGAGGGTCAATGCCCTCAATGGTGAGAATGATTTCGCTCAAATTTTTACCCTCAGAAATTTTGCAGCAGCGGGAAGGATAACGGCACAATTAAATTGATTTTCAAAGGGTTATTCAATGCCGCGCTTCCATGCTTGTTGAAAAAAGAAGTCGTTTGCTTTCCCCCACAAAACTAAGGTATTGCAGGCGAATTTTTTAAACAGAAAAATACGAAAAAGGGTTTCATTTACTACCAATCACCAATCCACCGATCAACCAGTAACCAAAATGCAATTCATCACCCTTACCACCGATTTTGGCACACAGGATTTTTATGTA
>JANMME010000229.1:0-1986 GCA_031373015.1 Saprospiraceae bacterium | reverse complement strand
CCAATATCGAAGTATTCGGCCCAATGGCAGGGCCGGACGACGATGGGAATTAGCGTAGCGTGGCCCTCGCGGTGGCGCTGAAGGGCGGCTTCCAACTCGGTGGTTTCGATGTAGTCGGAGTTGATGAAGTCCACACTCACGAAGAGCAGGATGAGTTCAGCGTGTTCGAGTTGGGCTTTGATGGACTTGTCCCAATGCTCACCCGCAAGAATTTTACCATCCGACCAGAGCTGGAGCAGGCCTTTTTTCTCAAAAATGGCGAGTTGCTTTTTCAGCCCATCCACCACCTCGTGGTCTTCATGGGCATAGCAAATAAATGTTTTGAGTGGAGCGTCGGGTTGCATAACAGGAATTTTCAGCAGCAAATATAAAACTTGCGGCACAGATAGTCTAACGGCTTAAAACCAAAAAGCCAAGCTGCGCTACGCTGCCATTTCCATCGCAGACCGTTCGTACCCAGGAACATATCCCAGTACCAGGGCATCTGCTTCGATGCCCTGTTCTATCAGGATTTCCATTAGGCCAGGGTCAGTCCGGTCTTCATAAATCCATATCTGCCCATTGCGGATGGCCGCATGAATCAGGCATTGGTGAACATATTGCTTGCCATGCCAGCCCATTGAGAACAACACAAATTGATCGCCATCCACGATAAGGCTTCGTTCGACATTGGGTGTGTTGACAGGGCGTCGGGAAGCGTAGCTGGACAGGACAGCATGTAAAGTCTGGCGATAATTTTCTATTCTATACATGACACAATAATTTGATTTTGAATGTCTACAATGATAAGGCACAAGTGCCCTGTAAAGTTAACCGAATGCCCGGACTGAAATCACAGGTTTTTCAGCAGCAAATATAAAACTTGTGCCAACTCAAACCTACAACCCGTAGCCTTATGCCGACTCCCGCATTTTTTTCACGACTTTTGCGGCAGCCAAAATTTCGCTGAGGCATTTACTCCACCATGTTTTTGTACCGAAAAAGAATTACCCGTCAAGGAAAATCAACTTCCCGAAAGTTCCATCCCGATTTTTTCGGGATCGGAAAGTTCGCGCTGCTCTGCTGCCTCGCGCTCTGTGCCTGCAACGTCACCAAGCACCTCGACGCCGAAAAAGGCGAGCGACTCCTGGTCAAAAACTCCCTGAAAATAAAGGCAGAAAAACGCCTCAGCCTATCCGCTTCCAGTGCCCTTTCCAACGAGCTGGCGCCTTTTTACCGCCAAAAGCCCAACCGCCGCAGTTTGTTTTTTTTCTATCCGCGATTGTGGTTTTATTACAAGTATCGCGGCAATAACAAATCCGATTTCGCCAATTGGATCAACAAACGTATCGCCGAGCCGCCTGTCGTTTACGACTCGATTTTGGCACAACGGACCGCGCTCAACTTCAAAAACCAGATGCGCCAAAGTGGGTACTTCCGCGCAGAATCCAATTTCAGCACCACATTGGTTGGCAGATATAAGGCCAAAACGACCTACCAGATCATCCTTGGCCCGCGCTATACCGTTGACAATGTGCAGTTTGCAAGCCGCGACACCCTGATACTTGATATCCTGCACGCCACTGCCGGAGAGTCGCTCATCAAGCACGGCACACCCCTCGACGTCCATATTTTTGATGCCGAAAAACTCCGGATATCCTCGGTCTTGAAGAACCGGGGCTACGCCTACTTTGTCCCACAGTATATCGTGTTCAGTGGCGACAGCACGGATAACAAAGCCAATGTGACTGTTGAAGTGCTTCCGTACAATGACAGCACCATGCACCGGACCTATTCGATTGGGAAAGTAGAAGTGCTCTCTGGAGTAGTGCCCAATTTTTCCTCCGTGCGCCGCGATACGACCATTAGGGAGATCTATTTTGCGGCGGCGGAAGCGAAACTTTGGATAAGGCCCACGCTGCTCCGAAAAAAGATCCTGCTCAACCCCAATGATTTGTTCAAACAGTCGAATTTTGACAAAACACTGCGCAACCTAAACGCCTTGGG
>JANMME010000228.1:0-10668 GCA_031373015.1 Saprospiraceae bacterium | reverse complement strand
TCCAAGGCGTTTTTCGCACCGAAAACGAAGGTGTCTCATGGGAAAATATGTTACCCCAAGAGCTCAGCAACATACATTTTGACGGCCAGCACATTACTGGGTCGAGATATCCGTACCTGTTGCAATCTAGTGATGAAGGCTTTACCTGGGACACACTACTGCAAGTGTCTGGCAATGTAATCAGTATGCTTCAGCACGAAAACCATCTTTTTGCTTTTATGCAAAAAGCCGAAGATGGTTGCTATGCTTCACTTGACTATGGCCAAACTTGGCAACAGCACACGGGGCTTGCCTTTGACCAGTTCCACGATTTCATTTGGCACAATGGAATCATCTATGGCCTAAAATCAAACGAAATTTACAAATCCTCCAATTTGGGGCAAACCTGGCAGAACTTCGACTATCCACTTGCCTACTCCGCGAGATGCGGCATCGGCATTGGAGATGCCCTGCTCATAGCGGACGACAACAGCGGTGCTAACAGCATCCTGCGCAGCACCGACGAAGGCGTTTCGTGGTCTTCTTCTGCGCATGGCATCATCGCTTCCACCGGGAAACTGAGGTCATTTGACAACACCCTCTATTCGCCCAGCCCAGGGGGACTATACCAACTCGAGCCAGATAGCTTGAATTGGATAAATTTGCAGATCAGTGACACCCCTTACTTTGGGGGAAACAACGTCTCTGACTATATACAGTCTAACGGGAATTGGATCATTGCTACAAATTCCATACTACAATTTTCTACAGATAAAGGCAATTCTTGGCTTCAATCGTCATTGGGAAACTGGTGGGGTGCATGGTTTTACCGTCTTGAAAATGTGGGCAACCGAGTTATTGCGGTTGGCGACAACGGCGACTTTCACCAAATCTTTATTTCCGATGACCATGGACAAACTTTCACTGCACTTAACACAGCGGGCCAACTCCCGCAACTACTTGAATCAATAGAAATTGACCAAGAGAAAATCTATGCACTCAGCTCCAACCGCAAGATATTCCGATCCGACGATGGGGGCATCCTATGGACGCTGCACACACCACAAGTGCCATCAGATTCTTTAGGAAGTCTTTACTATACCCAGCTGCTAGTCAAGGATAGCGTAATGGCTATTTGTCCACTTGATAACAGGAAAAACATGCTTTATTCTAAAGATTTTGGGCAAAATTGGACTTTTATAAACCTTGCTACTGCCGGCTTGCCTTTGGGAAATTCATCTTTCAGAGACCTTCTCTACGTCGGCAACTACCTAGTGGGGGCCAACGCCAGCGGCGTCTTCCTTTCGCTAAACAACGGCTCGGATTGGGGTGCTTGGAACAACGGGCTGGAAGACCAATTCATCAGCGATATTGAGGTGCACGAAGGTTACCTTTGGGCAGCAGCCTAAGGCAGCGGCATCTGGAAACGCCCGCTCGCCGAAATGGGTATAAATCCTGTAACTGGTATCGTGTTTTTCGACCAGAACGCCAATGCTCAATATGACAACGGCGAGCCAGGCCTCTCCAATGTAGTGGTTCAATCCCTGAGCAGCAACACCTACACCAATACGCGACCTGATGGTACCTACAACCTGCTCTCCAATCTCGCTCAAGAAGAGATTAAGGCACATCCAAAAAAGCCCTACTGGACCATCGCGCCAGCCATACAAACAGTGGCTGTTCCAAGCACCGGGGTCAACTTCGCTGTCTATTTCGATCCCAATGCACAAGACCTCTCAGCCAATCTCACCAACACATCGGTGCTCCGACCAGGCTTTGAGACCAACTATCTGCTCGCTTGGCGCAACAACGTCCCGTTTACAAACTCGAACGTGGCGCTAACACTCACCTACCCTACAGACTTGCTCGAATTGCTCTCGTCTACACCGCCCCCTAACGCGCAGACAGGAGGCTCACTCATCTGGGAACTGGGCGATCTGGCGCCCTTGTCCACTGGAACCATACTGCTCCAATTCAAAGTGCCTGCCACCGTACCGATTGAGACCGAAGTCTGTGCTACCGTATCAATCATTCCACTCGCTGGCGATTTAACACCCAATGATAACACATACAAACGCTGCGCAAAAGTAGTCGGCTCCTGCGACCCCAACGAAAAGGAAGCCGAACCATCTGAAGTGCTAACCCCTGCCCAACTCGCTAACAACGAACCCATTACATACACCATCCGCTTCCAAAACACCGGGAATTACCCTGCTACTATCGTCCGCATTGCCGACACCTTGCAGCAATATTTTGACCCGGCCAGTTTCCAGTTTTTATCCTCCTCGCATCCTTGTGCTTGGAATTTGCGCGGCCAGGGGGAAGTAGAATTCTTTTTCAACAACATCGAACTGCCACCTGTCACCACCGATGAACCGGGCAGTCACGGTTTTGTGAAATACAGCGTCCGTCCGCGCCAAAACCTGCCACATGGCACTCCCCTGCGCAACACCGCCCACATTTTCTTCGATTTCAATGCCCCGGTGGTCACCAATACGACGGCAACGCTGGCAGGATTGGTGAAGACCACGGAAGCGCCCGGTCAAAGCCAAATGCTCCAAATGGTCCCCAACCCCGCCAGCCAGCTCGTCAGGGTCAAAACGAGCGGCGAAGCTGGCGAATTGGTGTTGCAGGACGCTACGGGGCGCGTTGTGCTGCGTCAATCCGTGGAAAATCTAAGCGCCGAGTTCTCCGTAGCCAGACTTCCGCAAGGGCTTTATCAGGTCATTTTTGTAACAGAAAACGGGATTCTGCATGGTTCGCTGATGGTGCACCATTGAATAAGCAGTCAAGAGACAGCGTATTTTGAGTTCCAGTTGTTCCGGAGGGACGCCGCATGATTGGGCGTCCCTCCGGTATTGTGTTTAGGAACTGGTGAATTAATAAAGAAAAATTATCGAACCCAAATCAAAGCCGCATCGCTCCCATTTTCGCTCAGCACTTTTATCCAGAAGGCGCCACCGCCCAGGTTTGAGGCAATATCCCAGGAGGTAGTGTAGATGCCTGTACCGTTCACGTCAAGCCGGAATGAAGCCACTTTACGCCCGAGAAGATCACATACCTCAATCAGAACCTCTCCATAAATTTCGTCGCGGATTTCTATCTGGATTTGTGCCTTAGTGGTAGCCGGATTGGGAGAGATACTAAGGATTTGGATCGCCTTGCTCAGGCCCCGGTGCGAAGGCGTTTCCAATATCCCGATCGTTCCGCCTGAATTATCAACAAAGCTTGTGAGGCTTGTAATGACACCATAACAAATACTGAGATGTTGTATTTGCGCTTTTAGCGCCTCAGCAACGGACGGATCAATAGTTGCGTAGTATTGCTGCAACAAATATTCAGCCTTTTGTTTTGCCCATATTTTTGGCAAAAAACGCATCAATACACTGTCTTTGTCTGTGAGTACCATGGGGTAATTATAGGTGACGGGCGCCCCAAAAGCCGTTCCGTTGAACGTAGCATTTACCAAACCTGGCGTATTGTAGCGCCCCACCACGAGCATCTGCGAGCCTTTGTAAAGATTGGGCAGGGGCAAGGGGTAGGTTTCGTAAACCAAATTGGGATCGAACGACATGCTGGTGTTCAGCAGCACAGGATTCCGCACCGTTTGATAAAATTCGCTAATGGATGCAGCAAGTTCGTTGTTATCCAAAAACTGGGCAATTCCATTGTTTTGGTTTGCAATTTGGGTCAAGAGTGGCTTGTTTACGTCTGCCCCTACCCCAAAAGTGAAAATGCTCAAATCCTTTTCGAGCGGTACGAGCAAGTTATTGATGTGGCTTAAAATAGCGGGAGGATTGGTAATTCCAGCCGTAGGGACACCGTCCGTAAAAAATATAATGATGTTGTAAGTGTCGCCATTATCGTTGGCAAACTGTGGAACGGCAGTGCTGAAAGCTCCCGAAATATTGGTGGAGCCATCCGCTGTAAGGGCCGCGATAAAGCTAAGGGCCGCGTCCCGGTTTGCTGGATTGTAAGGCACATGATCGGGCTTGAAGCTCGTAATTTGGTCGTCAAAATCTATCACGTTGAATAGGTCGCCAGCGTTGAGGTTGTTGACAATATAGGTAGCCCCTTCACGCGCTTGAACCATTTTTTCCCCGTACATACTCCCTGAGCGGTCAATGATCAAGGTGAATACTTTCGGGATGATATCAGCATTGGGGTTGGGATTTGGCTCCACCACAAAAGCGCAAAAACCATTGCCATAGTCGTCGCAGCCCAAGGTGTCGCTCAAAAATATACTGAAATTGAACAATCCAAGGTCGTCAGCACTCAACACATATTCTACCAGAAAGTCTGCGCTTGCCGGCTTCTCCCAGATATCATGCACGATGGACGCTTGATAATCGCTGACTGTTGGAATCACGGTGGGGTGTGAGCTGAAAGCAACATTTTCTATTTTCCTACCTGACGACAGCATAAACTCAAAATGTTGCTGAACCAAGTTGTCGTTTTGGATGCTTAGGTATTTGCCTGGATAACGGTAGCTGACCGTACCATTTTTGTACGGCAACAGTTCCACATAAGAAAGTTCGATAGTGATCAAAGAATCCTGAGACACCGCATTTTCAATCTGAAAATACAGTGGAAAAGCACCCAGGTACAGCGACAACTGAGCGTTGACACTTCCGCCACCGCCACCACCCGGCAGCGTGGTATCCTGTGGCTCGGCGTTGAAATCGGCTTCGTGCCAAACGCCGCCTACCTGCCACCGAAGGCCCACAGCGCTCCCTCCAGAAGGCATTGGGAAGCCATATTTGAAAGATTGCGGGCCGAAGAGGTTGTTTCGAAAAACTTGGGTAGTGGTGGTGATGGCGACTTGGTTTTGCACTTGCACCTGCACAGACGAGGATACCAATTGAAGGTAAATGCCTTGCTCAGCATCTACGATAGCTACGCCGTTCGCGGCGGCGTTGAAAGATAAAAACACGAAAAGGGCATGGAAAAGATTCTTTTTCATGGTAAAAATTGGGTTGAAGGTTAAAGAAGAGCGCCGACAGGAGAACAGAGGTGAATCTGCTCCTTCGACCCTATTTTCACGGTAAATGTGTGGGGAAAAGTTTTGATTCTGCTTGTCAATTTAACGATTTGCACAATTTGAGCAAATTATTATATCCAAAAATATCGCTATGCACCGATAGGGCACTTTGGAAGCAATGCCCAAAAATGTGATTGGGCTTATGGCGCGCACAGGCACACCTTTGCACCAGCGTTTTACCTGACAATCATTCCAAGCCCCATTCAACCATGCCGCAACGCCTTCATTGCCATGCATGTGACATTTTTAGGAATAAACCAGCCTGCACCACAGCTATTGTCAAATACATTCGCCCTACATTCGGGGCGGGGATTTTCTTGTCCAGTTGGTACGGTTTTTTTAGAAGGGGAAACCGACGGATTGGCTTGAATTTCCCCTTTTTTTGTCTTCAATCATTTACCCACTACTTTCAGATATATGAGAATTCTGTCCGTTCATCCCAGTCTCTTGTTCACCCTTTTTTCCCTGGCGTTTTCGACTACCATTTTTGCGCAGCAAAACCCTGTGGTGCAATTGGAAGGCGCCAAAATGCGCGCAGCACTCGAACTCCCCAAAGGTGCTTCAACCGTGACGCTTTGCGGTCTTGAACCCGGAAATTCGTATAAAGTCATCGCAGTGCCTATGGCCTACGGTCAAGCTGCAGACCTTGAAATTGCCCCTGCTCCCGCCTTTTCAAAAGGCACCAGCAGTTTTGCTTTTATGCGGGAAGGAAAAAATGAGCTGCGTTTCGCTGCCCCCAGTTCTTGTGTGGATATTCAGGTTAAGGCCAACAGTACCGAACAAGGCGACCATGTACCCATGTACCTTTCCATTTGTTGCGAAAACAGCCCCAAGGCCAATGCCTCGTTGGGGAAAGTGCCGGGCCAGGCAGACCAGGCCATCTTGCAAGTTCAACACGGGTTCAGTGCAGAAGAATTGGTGCGAGATGTGCTGGTAGGCGGCGGCTGCTTCCAAATCAGCAACGTGAGCTTCTCTGGCCAACCCGGTCAGATCGGCACCTTTACCAATGGCCTCACGAACATCGGATTCAATAACGGACTTATCATAGCCACAGGAGATATCAATGTAGCACCCGGCCCAAATGATCTCGATGGCGCTGTAGGAGGATTTGGAATCCCTACGCCCGATGCAGACTTGCAAACGCTGACCACTGGCGCAATCTTTGACATGGCCAATATCGAATTTGACTTTGTACCCACTCAAAACCAGGTGGTTTTTGAATTTGCATTTGCTTCAGAAGAATATTGCGAGTATGTGAATACACAGTTTAATGACGTGTTCGGTTTCTTTATTTCTGGCCCGGGCATCGTGGGGACCAAAAATATTGCGGTTATTCCCGCTACCAATACGCCTATAACCATCAACACCTTAAATCACTTGGTGAACAGCAGCCTTTACACGCACAATACTCCGTTCTTAGGAAACAATTGCGTCATAATACCACCTGCTTTTGGCCAAGCCGTCTTTGAACTGCAATACGACGGGTTTACAAAAAAAATGACCGCCGTGGCCAATGTTATTCCCTGTCAGACCTACCACATCAAACTTAAACTAGCGGATGTGGCTGATGGCGTTTGGGATTCTGCAGTGTTCTTCCGGGCCAACTCATTCAACGCAGGTGGCACGGTACTCGCAACGCCGGCATACCCGGGCGGTTCTGCCTCGGCTTTCGAAAGTTGCGATGCAGGCAATATCCTTTTCAAGCGTGGCAACGGCAATACAAGTTTGCCGCTGCCGATTAGTTTTACGGTAGGTGGTTCGGCTACGCCAGGTGTGGACTACGTTCCAATCCCCAGCACCGTGGTCATTCCGGCAGGCCAGACGGAAGTACTCGTGCCCGTCAACATTATCCCCGACTTAATAACCGAAGGGCCAGAAAGCATTCTGGTGACTATTCCAAATTCCTGTGCCTGCTCACAAAGCACGATCGAGTTTTTGATCAATGACCGCCCCTTCCTAAGCCTAGATGCGGCAGACCAATTCCTTTGCGCAGGTGAAACTGCCACACTCCAAGCTACGGTTTCGGGCGGTTTGCCCGGCGCCAACTTCAGTTACCACTGGAGCACGGGCGAAACCACGGCCAGCATCAGCCCAAGTACCACAGGAACTTACACAGTAACCGTGACAGACGGCTGTAGCCTGCCGGTTTCTGTTTCTATGGATTTGGTCTTCAGCGCCTGTGGCTGTAACGCTGAAACATTTATCAAAACCATCGGCGAAGTGGGCCAAACCCTGCGCGGATACGGGATTTATGACAGCCAAGATGGCAATCTCTATATCACAGGTTCAAAACAAGACAGTGCAGTCATTATCAAAATGACCCCTACAGGCACAGTAATCTGGATGCGCACTTTTGATGTGCACGATGGCGCGAACGACCGTATCTCGGAACTCATCATTGACTCAGAAGGAATGCTCGTGGGTTGCGGGCAAAGCGGCGATTTACAGCCAAACGTTACGGGTTTTGTTTTCCGGTACAATCCCGTCACGAACAACATGCAGTGGATCAACACCTACGGCCTTGAAACACCTTATGTGATGGGGATCATGGAATTGCCCAATGGCAACTATCTGCTCTACGACAACCCGCATCAGGGAGCGAACGACAACCGGATGCTGGAAATAACCCGTCCCGATGGCACGATTGATATGAGCAGCCCATTGAGTCAAAAATTAAACTTAGGCGCTGCCGACAATTTCAACAGTGCGACGATTTTCAACGGCAAACTTTACGGGGTGGGCCGCTACACCAATGGCAATGATTTTTCGAACATGCGCCATGCCCTTTCGCGCATCAACCT
Source organism: Saprospiraceae bacterium (assembly GCA_031373015.1). Classification (GTDB taxonomy): domain Bacteria; phylum Bacteroidota; class Bacteroidia; order Chitinophagales; family Saprospiraceae; genus M3007. The sequence continues at coordinate 2,847 of JANMME010000228.1, read as the reverse complement.
CGCCAACGGCAACGTGGAATGGTCGCGCTTAAGCCATGTGGCTGCCAACCAGCCGGCCCGCCTCTACGGCATGGACTTGCTCATTGAAGACAACAGTATTATTTCCATCAGTTTTGGCAGCGAAGTGGACGATGATTTGAACAACAGCAAGATCTTCCTCCAAAAAACGGGGTTAGGCGGGAATTTGACCTGGGTAAAAAGGTTTGATATTACGGAGGCTATTGGCGAAGTAGTGGATGAAGTGATCAGCGTACCTGATGGTTTTATCCTGTACGCTCGCGGCAGCAGTGCCCCCAGCGATTTGTATTTGATCAAAACGGACAAAAACGGTGTGTTGCAATGGTCCAAAAAAGTGGATTATGGCTTCAACGACTATGTGGCAGTGGCCTCTACCTTCCAATCGCAAATTCTGATGAAGGGCAGTAGCCTGTATTTTATAGCCTCGGCGGAAGGCCCCGGCGAAAGCCAAATGCTGGTGGCAAGAACGACCCTCGATGGTATGGTGGAAGGCAATTGCGATTTTATCACGCCTACCGTCGTAGAAACCAGCGATGTGACCAATCCGGCAAACCTGACCGTGATCCTGCAACAAGTGCCTTTTGATGAGCAGACTTCTACCATTGTCCGTTCACCTGGCCCGACCAATTTACTGGTGGAGAACCAGTGCAAGCTTACGGTAAACCAACAGCAAAATTTCAGCCTGTGCTTCGGTGAATCAGTGACCATCGGTGGCATCGCCTACAACCAGGACACAACTTTCGTGGTAGAAATCCCTGGCAACGGCGGTTGCGACACCTTGCGGACCTATACCGTGGATGTGTTGCCACAGCCCATGCGCGCAGTAGATATTGCGCTCTGCCCGGGCAGTTTTGTGGTTATCGGTGGACAAGTGATTGACCATACGGGCACCTTTATTCTATCCGTAGATGGCGTGAATGGCGACTGTGATACGATCGTAACTTATACCGTCAGCTCCGTGCCATACCAGACAGCTGCGCAAAATATTACGTTCTGTGAAGGCGGATCTGTAACGATCAATGGAACGGTATACAACCAATCGGGCACTGTGATTGACACCATTGCCGACGCTGCGGGCGGATGCGATATCATCATGACATACAACCTCACGCAAAAGCCTTATCAGACAGGCGTGCAAAATATTACGCTCTGTGCAGGCGAATCGGTCACGATCGGTGGAGTGGTATACAGCCAGTCGGGTACCGTGACCGACACCATTCCCGACGCTGCCGGAGCTTGCGATATTATCATCACCTACACGATTGCGCAAGTACCTTATCAAACGGACGCACAAAGTGTCTCATTCTGTATCGGCGAATCGGTAACGATAGGCGGAACGGTGTACAACCAATCGGGCACGGTGATAGACACTATCCCTGACCCTGCTGGCGGATGCGATGTCATCGTGACGTACACCCTCACGCAATTGCCTTACCAGACCCGCTCGAAAAGCATCTCGTTCTGCCCTGGCAGTTCGGTGACGATTGGAGGGCAAGTGTACACCCAATCAGGAACGGTAATTGACACCATTCTCTCCCCCGGGGTCGGATGCGACACCATTGTGACCTACACACTCACGCTGTTGGCTCAACCCACTCGTTCTGAAACGATATCATTTTGTCCCGGCGAAACCATTACACTGGGCGGCAACGCTTACACCCAGCCCGCTACGGTGATCCTGCACCTGCCGTCCAGCACCGGTGGATGCGATACCATTGCCACCTACAAATTGAAGTTCAGCACCCCCGCGCCTTCCAACCTGGGCCTGACTTGCCCCAGCGCCATCACGATTGGCTTACCGACTGGCAGCACAGGGGCAGTCGTGAACTACAACCAGCCTACGGCTTCCAGCGATTGTACCTGCCCCGGAATCGCGCTGAACATGACAAGCGGTTTGCCATCAGGCAGTACCTTCCCTATGGGCGTCAGCTCGGTCTGTTTCATGGCCAAAGACAGTTGCGGACAAACGAAAACCTGCTGTTTCAAGGTGACCGTTGAAGAAGATGAACCCTGCGATACCAAGGTGATCGGCTGCATGAAATACGAACTCCTGACCATCACCGAAGATGCCGGCAAGAATCGAACCTATAGGGTCCGCGTTACGAACAACTGCTCCAACAAGTTGATTTACACGGCCATTCAGGTGCCCGATGGCCTGGTGGCGATGGAGCCGGCCAACTTTGCTACCTATACCGCGCCTTCTGGCAATACCTACAAGGTGCGCAGCCCGAACTTCTCACCGCAATTCTCCGTCCGGTATTCGTCTCTTTCAGACAGCATCAACAACGGTGAATCCGACATCTTCAAGTACACCTTGCCCGCACAGGCCAATGTGACATTCATCCATGTGGTGTCGCGCCTTGCACCGTTCCTTTATCTGGGCGCGCACCTCAACACGTTCTACTGCCCGATTGGCGTTACATCAACCAGCAACCGTGAGGGTGCTGAGCGTGAAGATTTGACAACTTTTAAAAAGTTGTCAAATCTCGGTGAACTCCATGAACTCAACGAACTCCTGCTTTTCCCCAACCCGACCAGCGGCGAACTTTTTGCCGATTTCTCTGCCTGGCAGGGCCAACATCTGGATATTCAGGTGTTGGACAGCCGTGGGCAGCGGGTACAGCAACTTTCGATCACAGCTGGCGAGGATGCCCAAGCGCTTGATTTGCGCAGCGAATTGCCCAGCGGGCTTTATTTCCTTGAAATGGTAACGGAAAAAGGGGAAAGGCAAATGGGGCGTTTTGTGGTGCAGCGGTAAGGGGTTGATTGACCAGGCGTTATGGGCCACGGATGACACGGATCTAACACCTTAATATAGGCTAAAATCCG
>JANMME010000141.1:0-6902 GCA_031373015.1 Saprospiraceae bacterium | reverse complement strand
CAAATAATACCCAAACACGAGTATGGCAGTGTCGAGCATCCAAGCCAATGCCCGCTCGCGCAGCCCCGCGAGTTCGTACTCGATGGTGACGTTTTGGGTGGTCCGGATTTCGATGGTTTTATTCATTATGTTGGTGATTGGTTTATTGGTAATTGGTTTATCAGGACGGGAACATTAACCAATCACCATCACACCGCTACCGCGTACTCCCGCAGCGCTTCGTTCAAGGATACTTTTTTGTCCGTGCTTTCTTGGCGTTGTCCAATGATGAGCGCACAGGCAACCTGATATTCCCCCGCCGGAAATTTCCGGGTATAAGTTCCTGGGATGACTACCGAACGAGGTGGTACTTTGCCTTTGTATATTTTTGGTTCTGAGCCAGTTACATCAATGATGTGCGTGCTTTGAGTAAGTACCACATTGGCGCCCAGCACCGCTTCGCGCCCGACGTGTACACCTTCTACCACAATGCAGCGCGAGCCAATAAAGCATTCGTCTTCAATGATGGTGGGGGTGGCTTGCGGTGGTTCGAGCACCCCTCCTATGCCCACGCCCCCCGCTAGGTGAACGTTGCGGCCAATTTGTGCACAAGACCCAACCGTGGCCCAGGTGTCCACCATCGTGCCACCACCTACCCATGCCCCAATATTGATGTATGAAGGCATGAGAATCGCGCCTTTTTCGATGAACGAACCATATCGGGCCAGTGCTTGCGGCACGACTCGAACGCCTTTTGCAGCAAAACCAGATTTGAGCGGAATTTTATCGTGGTATTCAAAGGGCCCAACCTCGATGGTCTGCATTTCCTGAATGGGGAAGTAGAGCGAAATGGCTTTTTTGATCCATTCGTGGGTCGTCCAAGAGCTGTCGGGGAGCATTTCGGCCACCCGGATTTCACCTTTGTCGAGCAATTCGATGACTTCTCGGATGGCTTTTTTCGTCTCCCAGCCTTGCAGCAACGAACGGTCGAGCCAGGCGGCTTCAATGGTGTCTTTTAAGTCTGTCATTTCAAAAGTTTGAATATCGGGTTTAAGCAAGAAAAGAAGTTCAAATTGTAATGTTACACAGCCAAACCTATAAGGTTTTCAAAACCTTACAGGTTTTTAGGTCTCATTACCCTGTCAGCAAAACCGCGATCAAATAATCCGCCAACAAGATCAAAATATCGGAATACACCACGGCACGTGTGCTGGCCTGGCCGAGTTCGATGCTGCCGCCACGCACAAAATAACCTTGATAACAGGACACCGTGGTAAGGATGTAGGCGAACACGAACGCTTTCACATACATCATGAACACGTTGTAAGGCACAAAAAAGGAGCGCACCCCTTGGATGTACTCATCATCCGTAATAAGTCCAGTAGGTACACTGGCGAGGTAGCCGCCAGCCACTGCAACAAAGGCTGAAAACGTGACCAACAATGGAATGACAAAGAGTGCTGCGATAAGTTTGGGTGTGATAAGATATGCCGCGGTATTCACGCCCATCACTTCCATCGCGTCAATGTGTTCTTTTTGGCGCATCCCGCCGATTTCGGCGGCCATATTGGAGCCGACCTTGCCGGCCAGCACGAGACAGGTGATGGTAGGGGAAAGTTCGATGAGCGCCAAATCGCGCACGATGTAGCCGATGTAATAACGCGGCACCAATTGGCCGTCCAGCTGATAGGCAAACTGGATGGCTGCCACTGCCCCAATAAAGACCGAGATAAGGCACACGATGATGAGCGAGCCCACGCCGATATCGTTCATCTGGCGCATGGTCTCTTTCCAGTACATCGAAAACTTTTCGGGCCGACTAAAAGCATGCTTCATCATGATCAGGTAGCGCCCAACATCGTAAAGGAAATTGTATTTTGAAAGGACTGTTTGCATTATTTAATTGGTTCGATTTTTCGATTGGAACGATTGATTCGATTTTTACCCGCCGTAGCTTAGCGGAGGAGGGGGCAAATGTAGCGTTAAGTCGGCAGTCGAAAGTTGTATTTCGTAAATCACAAAACCTCGCCTACTACGAAGATACTGCCGATTACCACGATCAAATCGTCGGGATGGGCAGCGCGTTTGGCGGCCTTGAATGCGTTGCGGACAGAACGGTAGGAGCGGCCATGTAAGCCAAACCCAGCGGCTTTTTCACGCAAGATTTGGGCATCCAAGCCCCTGGGAATGTTCGCTTTGGCAAAATAATACCGCGCTTCTTGTGGGAAAAAGATCAATGACTTGTCAACATCTTTGTCGTTGACAAAACCGGTAACGATGTGGAGTCGCCGTAGACCTCCGAGGTTTTTAGAAACCTCGGAGGTCTTTCGGACTTCTTCAAACGCCAGCCGAAGCCCCGCCTCATTGTGCGCGCTGTCGCATAAAATGGTCGCGCCTTTATGCGGGATAATTTGCCATCGGCCCATGAATCGGGTAAGCGAGCGGAGGTTTTTTAATCCATCGCGCAAAACCTCGTGGGTTTTTAAAAACCTACGAGGTTTAATATGCATTGAGTTCGTGGAGCGGGAGACCTCGGAGGTCTTCGAAGGCCTCCGAGGTCTCCCGCTCCGCGAACTCAATGGCTCACACAAAACCTCCAAGGCCTGCATTACCGTCGCTATATTCTTCGCCTGAAAAGGCCCGGAAGCGTCCACTTCAAGGTTTTCGAGGAATAAGTTCCCGTCTTGGTAAATGTCGTAAACGGTTGGTATCCCGGAACGGAGTTCCGGGGTACTTTCCTCGGCCCTAAAATGTTGGTCAGCAAAAACAATGGGAGCACCCAGATCGGCGGCTTTTTTCAAGAAAACGGGTGCAGACTCAGGGTGCGTTTCGCCGATGACAACGGGGACGCCGGCTTTGATGATGCCCGCTTTTTCGGCGGCGATGAGGGGTAAAGTGTCGCCCAGCAAATTTTGGTGGTCGTAACTGATATTGGTGATGACGCTCAGGAGTGGTGTAATGACATTGGTGCTGTCGAGCCTTCCGCCGAGTCCGACCTCGATGATGGCAATGTCTACCTTTTGTCGGGCAAACCAATCAAATGCCATGGCCACACAAAGTTCAAAAAACGAGGGCTGGATGCGCTCGATGGCTTCGCGGTGAAGGCCCACAAAATCAACGACTTGTGTGCGCGGGATGTATTGCCCGTTTATTTTTATCCGCTCCCGGAAATCCTTGTAGTGTGGGCTGACATATAGCCCCGTTTTCATGCCAGATGCCTGACAGACCGCTGCCAACAGGTGGCTCACCGAGCCTTTCCCATTGGTGCCCCCGACGTGTATGGATTGAAATTTTTGATGTGGATTGCCCAAGTGCTCACAGAGCGCAAGGGTATTGGTCAAGTCATTTTTGTAAGCTGCTGCCCCGATGCGGTGAAACATAGGCAACTGAGCGTAGAGGAATTCGAGCGTTTGTTTGTAGTTCACGGGCATGTCATTTGGAGGCACAAAGTTGAGTAAAATCTTTTGCCGTGGCTTCTCGAAAGGAAGCCGCATTTTTGCTGTTGTTCGGCTTTACTTATCAGACGACTTTTTTACCCAAGTTCCATCCAACACATTAACTCATGCACCCTGTTGACACCTTACACCTGCACTTTAATCCCAATCAAATGATCGTGCTGAACATGGCCATGGCCTTTCTCATGTTCAGTGTCGCGTTGGATGTTAAGTTCTCCGATTTCCGCAAAGTGGTTGATTTCCCGCAGTCAGTGGGCGTGGGTTTGCTGGCGCAGTTTCTGGTGTTTCCGCTCCTAACGCTGGGCATTATTGCACTGTTCAAACCGCCCGTGAGCGTGGCCCTGGGCATGGTATTGGTGAGTATGTGCCCTTCGGGCAACATGACAAACTTTCTGGTCCACTTTGCCAAGGCCAATGTGCCGCTCTCGGTCACGCTCAACGCCATCATTATCCTTTCGGCCACCTTTGTCACGCCTGCGGGTTTTTTGTTTTGGTCAAAATTCGTCCCGGATTCTGAAAGTGTGCGCCAATCTTTTGAGATCAAATTTGTAGATATGGCATTGATCATCATTGAATTAATTGTAGTGCCATTACTACTTGGTATCTGGCTACACGAACGAAAACCCGACTTTGTGGCCCGCATCCGTCCTTGGGTGCAAAAGATCTCGTTGCTGATTTTTTTCGCCATTCTGCTGCTGGCCTTGCTTGGCAACAGCGAGAATTTGGTTCAATACCTCGGCTTTGTCTTCCTGCTCGTATTGGTACACAACGCCGCGGCACTTTCCAATGGGTTTCTCATGGGCACACTTTTCCGGCTGCCCAAACTCGACCGGCGCACCCTGGCATTTGAAGGCGGCATACACAACACCGCGCTGGGCCTGCTGCTCATTTTCAAGTTCTTCGGCGGACTGGGCGGCATGGCACTCATCGCCGCCTGGTGGGGGATATGGGATCTGGTGACGGGGATGGGGCTGGCGTGGTGGTGGCGGAGGCGGGTTTGATGCCGTTTCAGAATTGGGTGGCTTGTTAAAAATTGTAGGAGGTAACGTGTGTCGCACAATTCTGGATACGCGGTAAAATTTCTAGGACATTCGACCGTTCCAGAAAAAATGTTTATCGAATGAAATATCTGCTCCTGTTTTTATCGCTTGGATTCTTCCCTGCCGTATTTTCTGCCCAATCCATTTTTGACTCGCTGTACCAGGCGAAGACTTCTACGGTTTACTTTGCAACGGGGCAATATCACCTCGATGCCGAAGCTGAGCGTGTACTAGATTCAGTCCTGTTTGGTTATAATGCTTCTAATGGGGCGCAAACCCTTCGTATTACCGCGCACACCGATTCCGTTGGAAGCGCTTCATTCAATGAAAAACTCGCAAAACGAAGAGGAGTGGAAGTCGCACAGGCGTTAAAAAAAAGAGGGGTGGCTGAAAGTGCGCTCATCTCGGTTGTTTCTTTTGGGGAGCGCAAGCCAGTCGTACAAAATAATTCGGAAGAGGGTCGTGGGCTAAACCGCAGAGCGAGCATTGAAGTGGCAAGAAAGGTCTCGATGAGCGTTTTTGAAGGCCGTGTCACCGATTCAAAAACCGGAGAGGGGCTTGAAAGCATCGTTTCATTTCGTTCCAAAACACGCCGGGATTCTGTAAAAACCGATACTACAGGGCATTACAGTGTCCGCCTCCCAAAAGATAGTGTGGTGCGCATGGAAGTACAGGCTCGTGACCATTTTTTTGAGTCCAATGTTTTTAAAGTGTACGGGAGTCCGGAATTGTATAAAAAGTACAAAATCTCGCCAGACATTCAACTGCCTCCTGCCGACTCAGGAGCATCCATAGCAGTACGCAATATTTTTTTTGTTGGGGATGAAGCCATCTTGCTGGAAATGTCGAAACCTGAACTACCCAACATTTTGCGTTTCCTCCAGTTGAACCCAGCGTTAATCATCGAGGTCGGCGGGCATATCAATTTGCCTTATCCTAAACAGCATAATTACAAGTTGGCGCCAGGCCAAACACCTGCAGAATTTATTTTTTCAAAAGAGGAGCCTTGGAGGCAAAAACTTTCCCAAAAGCGGGCTGAAACTGTTTATGCATGGCTGGTCCAACATGGCATACCCAAAGAACGAATGAGCTTCAAAGGCTACAACAATTCTAAAATGCTTTTCCCCCACGCCACAGATGCAAAGGAGCAGGAACAAAACCGGCGTGTGGAAATAACGATCATTGGAAAACGGTAGCATTTGTTTCCTGGCCTGAATCGCACCAATCGTTTCAATCGCACCAATCGTATCAATCGAAATAATGGCCCTACCTTCGCCCCCATGCTCCTCACCCTCCTGCACAAAGAGTTTTTGCTCGAATTCCGCCAGCGCTATGCCCTGAGCGGCATCGTTTTGTATGTGTTCAGCATGGTATTCGTGGTGTACATTGCAAGCATCAAGGTGCAGCCGCAGGTGTGGAACGTGCTGTTTTGGCTCATCGTGCTGTTTGCCAGCATCAACGCTGTGGTGAAAAGTTTTGTGCAGGAAAGTGGGTCGAGGCAACTGTATTATTACCAGATTGCCGACCCTTCGATGCTGTTGTTGGCGAAGATCATTTACAACACCTTGTTGTTGTTGACTTTGAGCGGGCTTTCGTTTGGCGCCTACAGCCTCGTGGCGGGGAATCCTGTAAAAGACATGCCCTTGTTTTGCCTCACGGTGGGCTTGGGAAGCGTGGGCTTTAGCATTGCTTTTACTTTTATCGCCAGTATAGCAGCCAAGGCCAACAACTCGGCGACGCTGATGGCCATTTTAAGTTTTCCGGTGATTTTGCCCATCTTGCTCACGCTGGTGCGACTCTCCCAAATTGCCCTCCGACTCTTGCAAGATACTTCCTACAAACGCGACATTATCAACCTTTTAGCGATTGATGCAATATTGTTGACACTGACTTTTGTTCTTTTCCCCTTTATTTGGAAAGACTGAGTTGAGATATTAGGAAATTGAGATATTGGGAAATTATTTCACCAGTGCACCATTCCAACAATATCCCAATATCCCAATATCCCAATATCCCAATATCCCAATATCCCAATATCTAAATATCAAATATTCAACCATGTGGTGGAAAACCCTCTCCGTTCTGCTCGTTCTCTACGCCATTTCTGTGGGGATGTTCGTGCCACTCAAACCTGGCATTGCTTACGTTAGCCCTCAAACGGCCAAATCTGGTGATTCGTTGCGACTGACCTTGCACGGCTACAACACGTATTACACGCGCAGCCGAGCGGAGGAGATTCGGGTATGGCTACAATTTGATCCCGAACAATCTGTGATGGGACAAAACCTGAAGGTATTGAGCGATACCTCGCTCGAAGCGAGTTTCCTCCTCCCGGCGGATTTGCCGCGCTCCAGGCCTTCGGTCATGCTCAATGCGATTCTTGACCATCCGTTTGATGGCGTTTCGCTGCTGCCCTCGGCGGTGGAGG
>JANMME010000133.1:0-6836 GCA_031373015.1 Saprospiraceae bacterium | reverse complement strand
GATTCATAGTGTTGAGAAATTGATTGTTGAAAAAGGGGGGGCAATCAGTGGGTTGCTGATATGCTGAGCGGTTTTTCGAACATTACTTCCTTTCCCATTCCATATCCGGTTGAAGAATGTATTGCGAGGAAAATTCCCTGTTCGTTGTGATCGGTTGTTGATAACCTATCCCAAGCAGAAAATTTTCATTGATCTTTATCTTCACCCCTCCAAACAGGTTAAGGATGGCTTCTTCATCTGGCATCTTTTCGCCCAAAATTTCAACCACAAAAAACACTTTTTTGCTCACCTTATAAACCAAGGCAGCACTACCATCCACCATGTCTTCCCGTGGATTGTAATGGATTACCTGATTAAAAGCGAAACGGGGTCTGACAAATGCCGTGGAAAAACCAACAAGGGTATGGATACGACTTGCACCCTTCTTTGTTGGGATTTCAAACTCTATGATCGGAGAAAAACCACTCATGCCATCTTTACTTCTTATTACGGCAAACTGGAACATTATCTCAGAGTGATTATTATCTAAAAATCTGTCGTTTCTTATGTGCAGCCCGACAAGTTTCGACAGACCAGTTTCAAAGTGAAAAGCAAAATCACCTTTTGTTATACCATCCCTTTGAGTTGCTAATGCAGCAAGACGTAAGCTATAGGTACCCACAGCTTCAGGCATGCCCATGTGTGTAAAAAATGGATGCGCTATTTCTCCATCATGGCTCATTTGGCTTCTATTATCACTTGCATTTGGGTATGCAGATTTTGCAGTGTCGGCATTCATTTTTGGCATTTGCTGACTGTATGCGGTTACTATGCTAACACTGAAAATAGCAAATGAAGACAACGTGGAGGCTATGAACCTGCGAATTGAACTTGTATTTTTCATCAATTTATTTTTTAAAGCGGTAAAGAATCAACGCAATTGCCCACGGCAGCGTAAAAGTTAGGAGGAGCCATTTGAAATCTGAACCAATGATAAAGTTCACGACCGTCATTGCCCCTATTGAACTGATTCCCGCAAGGGCAACAATGCCAAATGCGCCGCTTGCCCGTGCTCGAAAGGAGGTTCGTGCAATGAAAACAGTCAGCACGCCTGTCGTGAAAATGTAGCCGCCCATCACCCAAAACACTTTTTGCAGCCAATTCGACAGGCGGGGAATGTCCGCTTCTACCATTTGCCGTGTTGAACCCATGTAGGACAGGTCTTCGGGCAATAAGGGCGGTCGCAGAAAGACAAAATAAGCACCCATTGCCACGAGAAGAAACCCGCCCAGCGCAAGTAAAGTTGATGAGTATGGTTTGAGTTTCATCATTTAATCAGTGCGTGGTTTTTCAAGGCTGCTTTTGGTGTCGTTCAGCATATTGTTCAGGCACCAATGCTTTTGGATTTTGATTTCATCGCGTTTGATTTGAAAAGATTCTGTCCCTTTTTTCAAAGGGACAGAATCTCGTGCGCTTATTTTTTCTTGTCCATGTTCATTCCCTCCATGTCGCACATACCCAGCATTGACTTCATCACATTTGGGTGCGGTTTCATCGCGCCCATCATCATGTCGCACCTGGATTGGTCGGCATCGCACATTTCCATGGTTTTGTCCATCATGGATTTGCATACGGCTGGGTCCATTTTGCAGTTGGCCATCATTTTGTCCATCATTTCGGCTTGCATGGCTTTGTCATTTTTCGCCATGGCCGCACCATGTTTTACCTGCATAGAATCCATGACTTCGTTCATGTAGGCCTCGTTGTTCATCAAGGTTGAAATGACTTTCCCGCGCGTAGCTGCGTTGGAGCAAAGTTCATTGGGCGGGGTGTTGTTGCATTGCGTGAATGAAATCAGCGCGGCAACGGAGAGCAAGAGCGTTGTAATCTTCTTCATTTTATTCTGCTTTAAAAGTTGAGTTGTTTAATCTTTCCTTCGTAGAGTCCGGATGCGGAGGCTCTGCGAGGGGAGCAAATTCAGGCAGCCTGTTTTGCCAAATCATCTTCAATGATTTTTTTCTTCTCCTGATACTCTTCGTTCGTGATTTGCCCGGAAGCAAACCGCTTTTGCAAAATATCCAGCGTGGAATCCTTTTTTCTTCGCTGCCCCGGAATATCATACGGTGTTGCGAAAATCCAAAAAAGCATTATTCCCCAAATGAACCACCATCCAAAGTGCATTCCCCCAAAGTGATAACCATCATTGTACATGACTATTGATTTTAATTGTTAGAAAATAGAAATCTCCTCCCGAAGTGCTCATCGGGAGGAGATTTTTTTACTGCTTACATATTGCCCATGTTGCTACACTCGGTAGCACATTTGCGGCATGCTTCAGCGCACTTTTTGCAATGCTCCATGTGCGAATGCTTTTCACACTCCTCTGCACAGGCAGTACAGATTTCAGCACAGAGTTTGCAGATTTGGTTGGCAAACTCGCTTCCGCCTGCCATTGCTTGCACTGCCAGAACGCAAATGGCTCCACAATCATGGTCTAATTTGATGCAACGGGCTAACATTTTAACGTCCTGCTCATCCAGGCATGCACTTGCGCAGTGATAACATTCTACTGCACAGTCTGAACAGGCTGCGATACAGCTTTGATACTTCTGATGACTCATCGTGTTTGTTTGTTATTCCCGCAACTTGCAGGACAGGCGTGAAGGAATTTTCACGACACAAAGGTGAGTAAACGCAATCCCGGAATCGGTACACAATTCCAGTCAATAGTTACATCATTCACACATAGAGCGGGGACTATGGAGAATAATACTGAAGATAAATAGAATATAGAATTATATAGCATCCAACGCCTTCCGCCCTCCTCCGCCGAGGCTTCGGCGGACACGCCCGTGCTGCTTGCGCTCCGCCTTGAACTGTGTCGGGGTCAGTCCCGTCACTTGCCGGAACTGGTTGCTCAGGTGCTGTGTGCTGCTGTACCCCGTTTGAAAGGCGATTTCGCCAAACGACAGTTCGTCGTACACCAGCAACTCCTTCACCCGTTCGATTTTCTGAGCGATGATATATTTCTCAATTGTCAAACCTTCCACCATCGAGAACAGTTTGCTCAACTGCGAATACTCGTGACTGGTTGCGCGGGCGAGGAAGTCGGAGAAGTTCATGGCTTCTGGCTTTTTGTCCGTTGCGTGATGTATTTCGTTGACCACCAAACTTTTGATTTGCGCAATCATTTGGCTGTCACGGTCATCAATCAGTTCAAAGCCCTCCGCTTCGAGGCTCTGGCGCAGCGCGGCCAACTGCGCAGGATTGGGTGAAGCGGCCAATTCCGTTTTGCCCAAGCGCACTATTTTTGCTTCTAAGCCTGCTTCGGACAGCAAACGCTCGACAGAGCGGATGCAGCGGGCGCAAACCATATTTTTGATGATGAGGGTCATTGTTTAAGAAAAATGCCTGTATAAGATTTGCCACCTGAATGCATTCGTACAGCATACGAACCTTCAGGGAATTGGCTCATATCAAGGCTTCCGCGACCTTTTAAAATCTGTAGGGTTTGTTCAAACACCAATTGCCCCAATGCATTGCTCAAATAGCAGGACGCACTTTCCGATAAAGTATTTTCCATTTCAAAAAAGACCGTTTCGCTCGCAGGGTTTGGGTAAATGATTAAGTTCCTTTCCTGCTTTTCTGTCGTTCCGCTTGCAGCTGCCTTCACGATAAACTGCCCCATCATGCCGTTGTCTTCATGACTCAGAATATGACAGTGATACATGTACGGCATATCCGGGTCGCTGAAATCCTCGTATCGGACCACAATTTTGACCGAGCCATTCATAGGCGGCACCGTTATCACGTCTTTTCGCCCCTTCATGTTGGCTGCGGGTGCGCTGCCATTAACAGAAACCACCCAAAACGAATTGCCATGCAGGTGAAAGGGGTGTGCCATCATGGTTTGGTTGGTCAAGGTCCAAACTTCTGTTTTGCCTTGTTCAACTGTGAAATTGATATTTTCCATGTTGAATTTCAATCCATTTAGATAGAAATTCGTCATGCTCATCATGGGTTGGGCGGTCATGGCGAGACTGCGGGGCGTTGCACCGGTTTGCGAAAGTGGGGTGTTTGTCACCAAAGTTGCAGGAATGCTCGTCACGGGATTGGCGGTCGGGGCAGTTACCGAAATGTTCATCAGGTCAAAATCAGTATTGTCCAATGGGCCCATCATGTTGTTTCCGCCGCCCATGTTCATCATTGTTCCGCCGGGGTAGCCTTGCGGTAGTAGGCTGCCGAATTGCTGAAGGGTGAGGGTTTGCCCTGCTTTTCCAGTCAAATCCACCAAAATTTCAGCGCGTTCGCCGGGAGAGAGCATAAGTTTGGTCATTGAAACGGGCGCTTCAAGAAGCCCTCCGTCTCCTCCTATTTGCTTGAACGCCAAGTTGTTGGCAAATCCAAAATCAAAATATCGGTGGCTTGAGCCGTTCAACAAGCGCAGCCGCACCACCTGTGCGGGCAAGGCGAGGGACGCTCCCCGAAGGACACCGTTCACCAGCACCTCGTTGTCTAATTCATCCAATTCCACAATTTGCTTGTCTGCGCCAAAGGTTTTCCATTGAAAAACAAGCGGTACATCGTCCACACCATATGTCCGGGGCAGATTAAGTGCGGCCTCCTCCTCGTCGCGGACGATGATAAAACCGGCAGCGCCCTTTACGACTTGTTTGAGCGTCTTTCCGTGTGGGTGGGGGTGATACCAGTACGTGGAGGCATGGTCAAGTACTTCGAAAGAAGGCGACCAATCCGCATTCGCTAAAATGGGGTTGTGCGGGCTGCCGTCGTTTTTCGGGGCGATGTGCAGGCCGTGCCAGTGTACGGTAGTTGTATCGCCCAGTTGATTGTGGACGTTGAGCGTCACGGTTTCTCCTTTTTTCAAAATCAGGGTCGGGCCCAACTGTGCGCCATTGTAGCCAATGGTGTTGGTTTGGACGCCTGAAAAAATCTCGCTCGTGCCGTGTTGCGCTGTGAGGTCAAATATGTTGCCTTCGAGTGCAGGAGGGATTGGGATGGCCGTTTGACTTTGGGCAATTACCGCTACAAGAAGTAAGACAAATAGGGATGTGGCCCGTAAAATATTGATATTCATCGTGTTAAAAATTAAATACTGAACATGGAGCGCAAGGATTATCGCTTCACAAAGGAAGATTGAGCGAGCAGTGCATCCTTTTCGTTGGTAATGCGTATGCGATAAACACCTGCTTTTAGGGCCGCTACGGACAGCGTGTTTTGCGTCCATGCAGTACTGGACAAAAAGCGACCATCTGCCGACCAAATTTCCGCCTTAAGCGCTGGGTCATTCCCAGCGGCCCCATCAATAGAGAAATGAACGACATCGGAAGCCGGATTTGGCCACAGCCGCAAGCGACTTCCAAGTGCAGGGTCGCTCACGCTTGAGAGACTGTCGGGCACGAGGTGCACCGCCAGCGTATAGGTGTCATCACCGCTTAGCGCGTGATTGTGGTTGGCAGCCAGCCCGGCAAGGTAAAGCGTGATGTTGCCGACATTGGTCGCAGGAGCTTTCCAATGAAAGGTCCAGGAAAGGCTGTCGGGTGGGGTAGCGTCCGCACCGCAGGGCGTGTGGGATACGTACTTGCGCGGGCCGTCGCTGTAGGTACGGCTTCGTACCGCATCGTCAATCGTAAAGGTGCCGATGGTCGTATTGCCAGCATCTTTCAACGCCAAGCCCACAAACCCGAACTTGTCAAGCCCGTTTTGCCGTATTACGACCTTGGCATCAAATATTTCGCCGGGGGTGTAACGCAAGGTAGTATCACTGAGGGTAAGATGCAGGCTCCCCGGTCCGGTATTGGCCGTACCGCCATGGCAACCCGTACAACTGCTTTCACCCGGCGCGCCCGTGTGTCCGCCCACGACGGGCGAGTCGCAAGGGCCATCGGGTGGGGGCGCAAAATTTGCCAGCGCGAAGAGCGCAGCGGCGAGACTAAGAATGAGTAATAGTTTGATTGTCATGGCTTTTATGCTATTCTGGCTTGGTATAAGCCGGATTGGTCAAAAAATCGTTGTCCGTCAATGTTTTCAAAAACGCAATCAGATCCGTCTTGTCTTGCGCGGTCTTTTGCAGTCCGCCAGGTTGAAGATTGTATTGCAGGATAAACTCAATGGTTGAGGAGTTTTTCACGCCGTGATCGTAGTGGTCAATCACCTCTTCTAGGGTAGCAAAACGCCCGTCGTGCATATAGGGCGGGGTCAGGGCGATATTGCGCAGGCTGGGCACTTTGAACCTACCTCGGTCAGCTGGGTCGTTGGTTGCTTTTTTGCGGCCTTCGTCGGTCATGCTTGCATCTGTGTCCAGGCCGTTGTTCATAAACTCATCATTGGTGAAGTTGTGCCCGGCATGGCAGTGGAAACACTCCATGCCGTTTGTGCTGCCAAATGGGTCGAATTCGGTGAAAAACAACACCCTTCCACGCTCCTCTTCTGCCGTGAGCGTTGCGCTTCCTTTCAAAAACTGGTCATACTTTGAATTGTAAGAAACCATGCTCAGCATAAACTGCTCCAAGGCCAGGCTTACCCGCTCCGAATTCACCGAAGCATCGCCAAAAGCACGGATGAACTGGTCGGTGTATTTTTTATCTGCCGAAAGTTTGGTGACCACATTAGGCAGCGTCTCGTTCATTTCGAGCGGATTCTGGATCGGACCAAGGGATTGGTCGCGCACATGCGGCGCACGTCCGTCCCAGAACAGGCCGTTTTGGTGCCAGGCCAAATTCATCACGGCCATTGCCTGGCGGTCGCCGGGCAGTTTTTCCACCCCGATGCTGAACCGGCGGATATCTGAAAAAGCGTCCTGCTGCTGGTGGCAATCGGCGCAGGCTTGGGTGCCGTCT
>JANMME010000115.1:0-6666 GCA_031373015.1 Saprospiraceae bacterium | reverse complement strand
AACCGCAACCTTCATCCAAAAATTAATGCCATCCTTGCACAGGAAGGAATGGCCCCCAAGGACGACCTGTTTTATGCGCGGCTAATGGCCAACGCAACGGCAATGCGCATCCTCTATCGGGAGTTATATGAGGAGCACCCGCTTTTCGAACAAGGCTTTGAACAACTTATCCATGTCATAGCTGAAGCAGCCCGCAATAGGCCTTCGTTATTGAAACGGAAGGACGATGTGAAGGCGCAAAAAGACTATTGGTACTTGAGCAATGAAATTGCTGGCATGAGCCTGTATGTTGACCGATTTTGCGGAGACTTAAACCAACTCGCGGGCAAACTTGACTACTTCAAAAACCTTGGGGTCAACTTTTTGCACCTCATGCCAATTTTTCAAAGCCCGGCCAAGGAAAGCGACGGCGGCTATGCCGTTTCTGATTTCCGCACGGTGGACGAGCGCTTTGGCTCGCTGGAGGATTTGAAAAAACTGATCCAGCAGATGAATGAAGCGGGTATGTACGTCATGCTCGACATGGTGCTCAACCATACTTCTCACCAGCATGAGTGGGCGTTGAAAGCCAAAAAAGGCGACCAAAAATATCAGGACTACTACTATTTCTACGAAAACCGCCGATTGCCTGACCAGTTCGAGCAGACCATGCCCGATATTTTCCCGGAGAGCGCCCCTGGAAGTTTTACTTATGTGGAGGAATGCAAGCAATGGGCCATGACCGTTTTCCATCAATACCAATGGGACTTGAATTACACCAACCCGCAGGTGCTGTGCGAAATGCTCGACACCATTTTCTTCTACGCTAACCTGGGTGTGGACGTTTTGCGGATAGACGCTCCCGCATTTATCTGGAAAGAACTAGGTACCACTTGCCAGAATCTTCCCAAAGCCCATACCATCCTGCGCCTGATCAAGCTTTGTGTGGAATCGGCCACACCAGGCATGGCACTGTTGGGAGAAGCGATCGTGGCGCCCAAAGAGATCATGAAATATTTTGGCACAGGACCCTTTGCCGCCCGGGAATGCGATTTTGCCTATAATGCTACCCAAATGGCCACACAATGGGACACGCTGGCTACGGGCGACACACGATTGATGTTGACCTCTCAAGAGGATCTCTTGCAAAAACCATACAGCACTTCCTGGATCACCTACACCCGTTGCCACGACGATATTGGCCTGGGGTACGAAGACGAGGCCATTAAGAAGGCCGGGTTCAGCCCTTTTGAGCATCGAAAATTTATCAAAGATTACTACTCAGGGGCACTGGATTATTCGCCAGCACGGGGAGCTTTGTTTTCTGTGAACCCCAAAACACAAGATGCCCGCATCAGTGGAACGCTTGCTTCTTTGTGCGGCCTCGAGAAGGCGCTGGAAGAAAAAAATGAAGCCGATACAGAATTAGCGATTCGCCGGATACTATTGATGCAAGCGCTCAGTTTTTTCATCGGTGGTGTGCCCATGCTGTTTTACGGCGACGAATTGGGTTACACCAACGACTATAGTTACCTGAAAGATCCCGCTAAAAGTTACGACAATCGCTGGATGCATCGCCCGGTCATAGACTGGAAAAAGAACAAGAAAATAGAAAAGCCCGGTACGATAGAGCATCGCATCTTCTCTGGCACGCAGAGACTCCTGAGCCTTCGGAAATCATTGCCCCAAGTGGCTGATGTTAAAAATCTCACATGGTTGGCCACGCATCACCATAACCATGTCGCTGGTTTCGTACGGGAGCTTGGCGTGCATAAATTGCTGTGCCTCTTCAATTTCAGCCCACAGGCTGTGCATCTATATGGCGGTATCCTCCGTGAGCAGGGCTTTCATCTCCCCCTGTTTGATCATTGGAAGAACGACTTCTGCGTTTTGGAAAGCGATGGAGGTTTTTTGAAAATGGAGGCCTATTCTTTTTTGTTGTTGGAGGAGCGGCACCCCTGAGCGTGATGGGCCACGGATGGCACGGATTAGACACGGATTTTTCATATATCGCAGAAGAAAAGTTTGCGAAGCAAAAAAATCCGTGTCTAATCCGTGTCATCCGTGGCCCATCCATCCCGGTTTCAACTCCGCACCACCATCAACTTCCCGCTTTGCATCAGCCCGTTGTTCAGGATTCGGATGGTGTAAAAACCCGCTGCCAAGTCATTGACCAGAATCACATTCGGTCCTGCGACAGGTTTCTCAACTTTGCGCACCGCTTTGCCTTCTGAGTCATAAATAGTAACGGATTGCACCTCGAAAGGCAGCTCGAGGGTGAACTGGTTTGCGGCCGGATTGGGGTAATACAGGGCTTGCATAACAGGGCCGGGCTGCTGCTGAGGATCGTTTTCAAAACGGATCTCGGATTTTCCTTCGCAGGTCTGAATGCTGGTGTATTCTGTGATGAGGCGTACGAGCAAACTGTTGAGCGGCTCTACTTTATACTCATCGGTGGTAGGTTCCAAGTGTTTGCCGCCAATGCCCGAATGGTCGGTTAGAAAAACGTAGCTGCCGTTGGTAGCGAGGCCAAAAAATTTCATCAAAAACTCCGTGTCTTTCTGAATGCCACTGGCGGCTATCGGCACGATTCGGATGCCTAAACGGGCAGCTTCACGGATGCTTTTTTGAATGCTAGCAATGACTTCAGGTTCCTGATGCGGACTAGCATCAAGCACCAGAAAACAAATGCGTGCAATGGCGTTTTCGCTCCATTTTTGACTAAAAATTGCTTCCTCTAACGCGCTGTGCACCGCTTCAGGGTAATCTCCGCCGCCACCTGCAAATTGTTTTTGGATAAAATTTACCGTCGTGGCAATGTCGGGGGAAAGTCCGCTGCTCTTGGTGATGTACTCGTCGCCTTTGTCGCGGTAGAACACCGTACCCATTCGGTATGCGAGTTCCGGATTGTGGCTTTTGGCACGCCCGATCACGTCGAGCAGTTCAGTTTTAAGGTATTCGATTTCGTCGCCCATACTGCCCGTGGCATCTACGGCCCACACGATGTCCACGTTTTTGGGGGCATTACACTCGGCATTGATTTTCAAATTATTGAAGCCAGCAGCAGCGGGTTTCAAGGCGGTTAACTCGTGTTTTTGTCCTTTTAGCCAAATCTCGGCGCGGAGCCTGGCAGTCCCTTTTTCCGGGTTGAATAACGTTGCCCAGAGTTCGGCCTTGCCGGTGTTGTCGGTGCGGGCTTCCCAGAGGATCTTTCCGTCAGCAGATTTCAATTGCGCTACCGCATCTGCAATGGGGATTTCGTTTTCGTTCGTCAGCATCACTGTGTAGCGTTGGCGGGGGTAAAAGCCATACATTTTTTGATAGGAATCAATTTCTCCATCAGCGAGGAGGTCTACCCAATGACGATTCCAGTTGTGGAGGTCGTTCCATTCGCCAGCAGTGAGGAGGCCGGCGCGAGGGGCGGGTTGAGCCGGGGTTCCGGTCTCTGAAGGTTCTGCAGATAATTCTCCTGAGACCTCAGCATCTTCTACATCCACGAGTTCAACTTTTTCTTCGTATGTTTCTGGTTCATAAATGATTACGGCGCGTTTTGTTCTGCCATCCTCGATGAGGTGACCCAATTCATCTTTAGCAATTGGAGCCGCGGACTCTGGATCCAACTTGTCTGTTTTGAATAAATTACCACGGTAGGGATTGATTTCTTCTTTGGTTTTATCATCTTCCCTTTCGGTGGATGATGGTCGTGTCAAATCTGCTTTTTTCAAGGGGACTTCAGGCGATTTTCCCATGCCAGCTCCTTTTTCTGATTTTTTAGCCGGGGCAGGTTTTAGCCCACTGGTGACTACCTTCGGTTGCTCCTTATCTTCCACGGGCGGCACTCCACCAGAAACCCGGACTCCGTCGACGTAGTAGTCGGTGCCATTGGTGCGAGCGCCTTTTACATTTACCTCACCGCCATCCACGGAGCTGGCGCCGACCGTGGTAGCCTCAATCGTGTTGACACTGCGGGTAGGCAGGTTCTTTATTTCTTCAGAAGTTAAGACACTCCCGCTTGAGGTATTGTCTTGTTCTATTAGCGGGACTTTATAAGCTAGTATTTCGATTTCCTCCAGTGCAGAAGCAGCCGTAAAAACTATATTCTGAATCGTTATTTTTTCTGCCAATACCTGAAGGTTTGTAATACGCAGTGATTTAAACCCAGTATAGGAAAACTCCACATCGTAAGTGCCCGGATCAAGTTGGATACGGTAATCGCCATTGTAATCTGTAATGACGCCACGCACGAATTCAGTACCACGCATGACTTTAACCGTGGCTCCGATCAGGGGTTCTTTGCCATCTGTGACATTTCCAGTTAGAAGGGTGGTTGTATCAGGAGAAAAAAGGGAGGCTATAAAAAGCCAAAGGGATGAGAGGAAGAGTGTGACTTTCATACGCGGAGAAGTTTTTGGTTAAAAGTTTTAGGTGAGAAAACTTGTGCGGGGAACGGATGTGCCCATGAGCAAAATTGCACACAGGGCAGGCGTTTTTTTAAATATCCAATATCCAACAAGGAATTTCCAATGTCCAAGTTGGGCGCTGCTCTTGGCATTTGTCAACGTGAGCGACTAAACCCAACGCTTACTTGGACATTGGAAATTCCTTGTTGGATATTGGATATTCTACACCACTCCGTGAAACCTAAGCAAATGCCCTGGCTCGCGCTCATTATAAACGCATAGAATGAGCGTATTGCGCTGGTTGGGGAAGAGAATTTTGATCGGGTTGTGGGCATAGCCACGATCGGCAAACATTTGGAGCTGGGCGAGACGGGGCTTTTTGAAAAGTTTGAGGTCTGCGGCTGTTTCGGGCAAGGGCACATCTGAATAGCCTTCTTCCACCAAAAATTGCTTCAACATCTCATACGCAAATGCCAAACGCGAACCGGTGAACGCGGTTCGGTATTCCCAGCCATCGCTCGTGCCGCCTAGATAGTTGCTGCCGGCCTGCGGGAATTGCTCGCGCATAGGCATACGAGGCTCCGATGGAGGAGCATCGTCAGCAGCGGCGGGCGGGCTTTCTTCTTCCCATTCTTCCGCGAAACCAAATTCGTCGTAGTGCAGCAATCCGGGTCAAAATTTGAGCAAAAGTACGCCTTTTTTTGAAATTGTTTATAAATCGGCACTTTTTAAAACAATTCCAATGGGGTGGGTGGATTTGATTATTTGTTGATTTGGTTATGAACCATCGCTTGGCAGCAGTGGTAACCTGATAACCAAATCCGCACCTCATCAAATAACCGAACTCCTCATTTTTTCTCCAGCCGCTCCTTCGCATCCTTGGCTTCTTGGTATTCTGGCGACATCCCGCTGGCCTGTTTGTAATCGGCCAAGGCGGCCTCACGATTGCCCATTTTTTCAGAGGCAACGCCCCGGTAGTAGTATGCCTTCACAAAAATGGGGTCCACTTTAGTGGCAATGTTGAAGTTTTCGTAAGCTTTTGAAAACGAATCAAGCTCAAGGTAAATCGCGCCCATATCAAAATAGGCATTGGCGTAATCTGGGTCGCGCAGCAGGAGGTCGCGGTATATATTAAATGCTTTGTCGAACTGGCCTGTTCGTTTGTAAAACACGCCTTTGAACTCTTGTGCTTCGAGATAAGTAGAGTCTACGCGGAGGGCATTGTCAAAATATTGCAGGGCCACGGGGTTGCTGCGAAGGCTGAAGATGCGCCCCAGAAAAAACCAGGCATCGGCATTGTCGGCGTCAATTTTCACTGACTTTTGGAGGGACGCTATTGCATTCGTTGTATCGCCTTTGTCGAGTGCCACACGACCTGCCATGTAGAACGCCTCTGCATTTTGCGGATCGCGCTGGAGCACCTTGTCGAGTGTGGCGAGGGCATCGCCATGTTTGCGGACAATGAGTTGGAATTCGCTGAGTTTCAACAAAGTGGGGATTCGGTTGGGGAATCGTTGAGCGGCAAGCTTCAGCACGTCAATGGCGCGACGGGAATCGTTGGGACGTGCATAATCGAGCAACACATCAGCGAGCAAGTGGTAGTACATGGGCTGCATGGAGTCGAGCCTCATAGCTCTTTCCAGGTCCGCCATGGCCTCGTCATAAGCATCAAGTTTGTAGTAAGTGGCCGCGCGGAGGTAAAAGAGCGTGTCATTATTTGGGTCTTTTTCCAGCTGCGTGGTGAGTTGGGTCAACTGGGGATCGCCTTGAAGTTCTTGTGCCACCTGCGAAACTGGAGCAGACTCTTTTTTGGGGAGGAAATACCAGACGGCCAGTGCTACAAAGGCAAGGGCCGCGATTGCGAGAATGATTTTGCGATTCATGGTGTCGTAAAAATGAATCGCAAAATTAGCCGCTTTCTTTTGAAAGACTTTTTGATTTAGTCGGCAAGCCAAAAATCAAAGGGAATACGCCATTTGGGAGTGTAAAAAGGAAAGAACAACACCAAAACCCTTCTCTATCTGTTAAGTCTTCTATGCCGCTGGGGCATAAAAAACGCGAGCCAACGCCGTAAAAAACGGGATGGCTCGCGTATATGTTTGTGCAAAGTGTCCGAAGTTGGTGGCAGCAGCAGCAGGTGGTAGTTGTGCAACTGCTTAGTGTTACTGCCTACTGATTACAGCGAAATGTGCTTAAAGCCTGTCACAGTAAGGTCTTTGTCCAAAGAACGGAGGTATTGGTCCACCGTTTGGTCGTTGTTCTTCACAAATTTTTGGCTGAGCAGTGT
>JANMME010000012.1:0-1797 GCA_031373015.1 Saprospiraceae bacterium | reverse complement strand
TACTTCTTCCAAGGCATCTCCAGCACGCGCTGGGCGCAAAGGCGGCCTACTTCGAGGCCCACTTCGCAGTCCATGCGGAAGTGAACGCCCAATGGAATACGCGAATAAGCATCTTCTTCCCCTAACTGAGAGAAGGAAGTGAAAACCCGCGGTGTACCCAAGAACTCTGTACGGAGTTGGTGGCACAGGTCGGTAAAGGTGTAAGTGCCAGGGTGTTGCGCATTGTACTCAAAAAAGGAAGAAAGGATTTTTCCGCCTGCACCACCAAAGCCAGAGTGGCCAGAAGGATACGCTGGGAAAGAAGGGGTGATGCCTTTTGGCCCTCCTACAACAGAGGCATCCAAAATGGTCAGCCAGTTGGCGGCATCAGGGTATTGCTGGGAAAGAACGCGGCGGATATAGGTAACCGGACGCTCTACATTATAAACGTACTTAGAATACCAAAGTGCAACGCCTGCATCGCTCAGTGCGAGGCCCATTTTGGCATACGCTTCTGCGCAGCCAGCCAGATCAAGTTCTTCGTCGGCGGCTACTTGGTTGAGGACTGCTACGAGTCGTGGAGGAGGGGCAAAAGTAAGGTTGGTGATGTCGTCGCTCCAGAAGATAGCAGCCCAGCGTTGATTAGCAGCCCAGTCTTCAAGACCTGCAGGTGGGTTGTTGATGGTGTTTACCGTGCTATAAACTTCCAGAGCCTGTGAGTAGAATGGAGAGGTAGGCTGTTCACCATACGCTATCGGCGGACGGCACAATCTTTCGTCAGGTCTGATGGCAAAAGTGCGCACTTGTCCCCATTGCGGGAACATGGCGCGGCCGTAGTCTGGTGGAGTAGGGGCCCACAAGCCAGGGCCGACTGGCGGTTGGAAAGAAACAGGCCTTGGATCCAGGAAGGCATTGTGGCCGACCAAATCGCTTTGTTCCCAAACATAGATCGCGGCAGCTACTTCCCGACCAAACTTCTCGGAACGCTCCAAGATCTCCGGAGTAGTCTCTTGTAAATATTTGCCATGCAACTTGGCACGCGTGGAGGCTATCAGCGCGAACGAATTGGTCACATTCGGATCGGAGCTGTTTTGCATGTGCGGGAAAAAACGCTCCATCAGGTAAGCGTAGGATTCGTTGACGCAGGCGGGCCAGTAGTATTCGAGGTTTTCGTCTGCTTTTGGCACATTGAGTCCTGCATAGAGGTCTGCAATGGAGCGGTTTTCAGGGATAGCCGAGACTACGCACTCGTAGGCCGAAAGACCGAGATAAGCCAAGGCACGTGGCCCCGGACCGGGCCGGTAGCCTTGAGCGTAGCGGTCAATTTGGAGGAACGTTTCGTTCCATTCCCAATAGACTTTGTAGTCAAAGTCGTGCGCGTTGGGCAGAGATGCATCTATTTGTTTGTCTTCACCGCAAGATTGCGGGACGAGCATCATCCCCAATAAGATTGCCCCGAGGGCAAAAATTCTAGTAAGTTGAAATACCTTCATAAGATTTGAAAATTTTGATGCCGAAAGGCTGATTAAAGAAGGGCAAATATCGTGCTAAAATAAAAAGTGACTGCGATCATTTTGCCCAATTTTGTAGCAACATGCAAAAGTCGGCTTCTTTTTCAAAAAACAAATGAAACTACGTTAAAAAGGTATTAGAAAACATGGGTCATCCCGTATTTTTTGAAAATCCGGCTCTTAGGAACGTGCGCGAAATAACATGCACATTTTGGGCAGTCGGTTTTTCGTCAGGCAAGGCGCGAGGAGGGCGCATAGTGGGGCTCTGTAACCGACGTGCAACGCTGCATGGCGGAAAACAAGACGG
>JANMME010000030.1:0-3154 GCA_031373015.1 Saprospiraceae bacterium | reverse complement strand
CTTATGTGCCTTATGTGTTTTATGAAAAACAGACTACTGTTTGGTAATCGGGCAAATGGCGCCCCCCTTTGTCCCTCCTAGCAAAAGCCAATATTGACCACTCGGAAAGCTGCTCACATCAAATTCCATTTCTGCGGCAGGGTAGAAACGCCAGGATTTTTCTGTCTGCCCATCTGCGCCAATTAAGGTCGCAGTATCAAAATTTTCGTCCGCCATGACCCTTACTTTTCCTGTAGTGGGATTGGGTGCAACTTTGACTTTTCCCAGTGGGTTGGGTGTCTTGGTGGCGATGGTGGTCGCACCTTTTCCGATGGTGTATTCTCCAGGCACCAGATGCGTTGGCCGCAACTGCCCCCAGGAGTCGCTCGCGCCACCCAGATTGACCTTCGTATAAATGGGCCATTCCTGCCAGGGATGGCCCGCGCCCGGACGATATAGCAGCAGCACGCTGTCTTCCGAGTTGTTGGTGGCCTCAAAAAGTTCATTGTCAAGTTGATCCCCCATTCCACGTCCATCATAAAAAATGATTGCCTGGGCGTCAAAACCCGTAGGGAAGTTGTTGCCAGCGGTAAGCACCGACCAATAGCGGTTGGTGAGTGTGTAATCCTTTGGGTTTGCCCCGGCATTGTCTGGCGCGGCGTAATGGTGTTCAACGCGGAAAAGAACAGAATCAAGGCCTAGTGCATTGACCGTCAGGTTGAATTTCGCCTCCAAAAAATTGGTAACGCCCGTGGTTTTGATCACCTTTTCCCCCTCTGCACGTGCTTGCAGCAATTTCAGATTGGTGTTGACAAAAACGGACTGAGGCGCAGGACCAAAAGCAGGAAACTGGAATTCCAATAGGGTATTTTCCCCGGAAACCGTTCCTGTTTGGTATTGCCGTTGTCCGTCGTTCATCAGGAAGGTAAATTCCAGTGGCACATTGTGGTGGAAGTGCGGCGCCCCGCGCAATTTTTGTTTGACAAAAACCTGTGCAATGGTGGGGGCATCAAAGGGCGAAAAAATCAATTTCACGGAATCCACCGTGTAATCCGGATACCCCCCGGCAAATACCCAGTCGTCAAAAAAGTCATGGAGGTCCTTGCCTGTGGCTGCCTCAAGTTTGTCGCGGAATTCAGCACTGCTCCAGTCGTCGAAACTGGTTTGGAACAGGGACGCCCTGCAACCCACCCGAAACAAGGAATCGCCCAAATACCCCCGTAGATTATGCGCTACCGATGCGCCTTTATTGTACACATGCGTCCCATACGTCAGGCTGTGCGGCACACCTGATACAGCAAGATATCCCCCCTCGTTGATGTGCGCATTTTGCAAAACGCTCAGATGGTTGGCGCGAACGGCATTGCGGAAAGCCGTTTGGCCGTAGACCTTTTCGGTAAAAAGATGCTCGGAATAGCTCGCCCAGCCTTCGTTGAGCCACATGTCTTCTGCCGTGGAGCAGGTTGCGAGGTCGCCCCACCAGTGATGGCTGAGTTCGTGCGCCCACAAGGTCTCGTAGGTCAGCGATCCATTGATATAGGCACGCCCGACAGCAATGTTTGTGGCGTGCTCCATGGCGCCCGAGTTAAAGGGCACGAGTGAGTACCCGATCTTGTCCCATTGGTAAGGGCCATACCAGTATTCATAAGCTTCAATGGCCTTGGGCAGGTTGATAAAAGTATTGCGCACGTTGTTCGTATCGGCAGGCGCTGCAGCTATTTCGACTGGGATGAGGGTGTTAAGCCCGCCTGGATATTCCCGCTTGAAGGAAGTAAAGGGGCCTGCCGCAAAACAGGCCAGGTACGAGGGTATGGGTTCTTCTTGCCGCCAACTGCGTTCTATGCCACCAGGTACGTTTAGTTCGGCGATCAATATGCCATTTCCATAACCTGGTTTGCCTACCGGACTGAGAATGCTGGTCTGAAATGTAAAGCGCTCTACAAAATTGTCAAAGCATGGAAACCACGCTCGACCGTAGGAATGTGGATCAGCGGCAAAACCTACACCTAAGTTGAAAGTGTAGCCTCCTGTATTATAATATCCCCCCCAACCACTCGCGTCAGAAGGTGGAATGCCATGATAATCAATACTAAAGGTAGTGATTACACCAGCATTGAGTGGCTGAGGCATTGTCACAAAAAGGGAAGATCCTTCCTGTGAGAAAGGCCAATGGACGCCGTTTGGAGCATAAACAGAATCTACGGTAAGCCCCTCCAGATCCAATCGGATTTCAGTCACTCCATCTACCTTGCCTATCACCTTAAGTAGAGCGCTAGCTTTTATTTGGGGGACATTCAGAAGATTCAGGTGAACAACAATCCGTTCGATATCAATCGAATCGCTGCGCCCGTCCTCCAGGTTAAAGGTGTTGGAAGAAGGTAGTGTAAACTTGTGAGCGCACCATTCCTGCGATTCGAGCATTTTCTGTGCAGAAGACAGGATAGGGCAAAGGAGCAGCAGTAAACAAGGTAGTGCGCGCATGGATTTATTTTTGGGCAAAAATAGGGATTGCGTATCAGTCGTTCCTGATAAAGTCAATTCGATAGGTGGAAGTCCTTTTTCCAGAGAGGTCGAGCCCTTACTTAATGGAAATCTTTGGCGGCCTGAACCAGGCGTTTATCCGTGGTGAATCCCGAAAGGTGCTGGACATGCTGGAACGGGAAAACAAGGTTGGACTGGTGTTGCTTGGAAGGCCCTACCACAAGGATCCGGGTATAAATCACGAGATATTTACAGAATTCCAGAAACTGGGCTATCCGATCCTCGCCCAGGATATCCTGCCGAAAGATCCTTACACCCTGGAGCAAGTGTTTGGCGACGACCTCCGCCCTCGGCGGCATCGTTGCCTACGGCATTGGGTTGTGGTTGAGTAGGCGGGAAAAGATCAAAAACAGGGCAATACAGGAGGCTATATCGAGGCTCAGCGGGGTTTGGCGCCCATTATCCACCGTCTGTAACGGGGCATCTGACAAAGGTTCACCTCCGTTCCGCTTGCCAACCGTTCCCTGCCCCGCCCCGCCCGGCATTGGCAGGTTTAGCCGCCCCTCGCGGTTTAGCGTTATCGCGCTGTCCACTTTGCAGCGGACTTTGCAGCGGGCTAACTCTTTTCGTCAGGCTTCGTACCAAATCGTTGCCAATAAAGCACGCTGACGTGGGAAACCAATTGCAGTAAATT
>JANMME010000006.1:0-10747 GCA_031373015.1 Saprospiraceae bacterium | reverse complement strand
ATTCCGTTGCCGCACCCAATTCAACGCGCTTGGTGATGGAGAGTGGGTAAAAAGCCAGCCCGCCAATGCGCTGTTGAAATGTACGTTCAATGGCAATACCGTATTCCCTGTAAACATCTGTGGCGCCCCCTTCTTCCTTGTATAAGTTTGGTCTGTCAATGTAATCTCCCCCCGTTTGGTACGAGAGATGCGAAGCATTCACGCCCCAACCAATGCGGTTCTTTTGATTGATGTACGAAACCTGCCCGCCCGCATCCTGAATGTCGCCATTCAGCACTGCGCCGGCGTAGAGTTGGTTGTTGCCCAAAATGTCGCTGAAAAGGGCATCCACGCCACCTGCCAGTCCCGTTTGGGTTCCAAAGCTGCTGTTGCCCGTGTTCACGCCCACGCCCGTGCTGCCCCCGAGGTAATCGAGCTGGAATTTCGGACGATATTTCTTTGCCTTCATCGCGGTGCTGTCCGCAGCCATGTCCATCAAGCGAAGCCCTGTGTTCACCATATCGCGCTGTTTTGGGCTGAATGGTGGTAAGGAGGCGGGCACCTGGTCTACCGCCAGGGGATCCATTTCTTTGGCCTCGAAATCCGAATCTTTTGCTTGGTGAATGGTGTAGCGGCCTTTGTTGTAATGCGTGTACAAGATACGGTCGCGGTCGTCGGCCACGGTGATGGCAGGAGAGTAAGGGGTAACGCCCGTGATGCCCGTCATCATGTCGGTGAGCTGGAACACCTTTTTGGTCGCCATATCATAGCGGTATAAGTTGCGCCGCCCGTCGCGGTTGCTGAGGAAGAACAGGTTGCCGTTTTTATCGAACTGTGGGTTCATGTTGTCGGCACCGGGGAAGAGATCGAGGTTTTCGGTTTTGCCCGAAGCAACGTCCATCACGGCAAGGTTCATGGCCCATGCGCCGTTGGTGCGCCCGCGTTGGAGGCTCAGCGCATCGGTCGAGAAGGCCAGGGATTTGCCGTCGGCACTCCAGCTGGGGAGAATTTCGGAATAAGGGTCGTTGGTGAGGCGTTTTACTTTTCTGCTTTTCAGGTTGTATTCGTACAGGTCTGTTTGGCCATGCACGAGGCCGCTTACTACGATGGTTTTTCCGTCGGGACTCCAGGCGGGATTGCTGAATGCCGGAACACCCGGGATTTGCACTTTTTTCGTTTTCTTCCCTTTAAAAATATCTTTGATTATCAGCACACTGCGCCCTTTTTCATACACGTCGAATGCGAAACGTTTTGAATCGGGACTCCAGGTACCTGCGCTTTCCAAAAAATTGAAATGGTCTACATTGCCGTCAGAGGCGGTGCTGGCCACTTTGCGCATGAGTTTACCTGTCTTTGCGTCAGCGAGGAAAAGGTCGGTGGTGAACAAGTTTTTCTCCGACAGGAAAACGACGTATTTGCCGTTCGGGCTAAGCACGGGCGAGATGTTCATTTGTCCGGCGTTGTCGTCGTCGAGCAGGGTTTTCCCGGGCAAGTCCTCCTTTTTACCTTTGATAGCCCAGCGCCCGTAATGGTCTCGCAAGGTACGGCCCCAACTGTTCGACAGCGAATCTACCGTGATACCCAAGGTCATGGGCACGGCAGCTTTCAGGCCGTATTTGGCCGTGTTTTCAAACAGCGGGCGGATAGCATCGTCGCTGTAAACGCCTGTTATATATGCCCAAAAGGCTTGTCCCCAGCGGTAAGGGAAGTATTTGCCGCTGTCCAGATCCTTGATACGCGGCACCTGGTCGTTCAGCACGGCATCGCGCATCCATAGTGCGGTGTGCGGGTCAATACGCCCAATGCTGAGGTATTCGGCCAGTCCCTCCACCATCCATAGCGGGAGATTGGCGAGATTGCGGATACTGGTAGAATCACCGTTGATGATCATGTTATACTGAAAAGCATGCACCAATTCGTGGCCCAGCACGTGATTGGTCTGTTGGTTGGTAGGTGCTACCGGAAAGACGACGCGATTGCGCAGTCCTTCCGTCACGCCGCCCGTGCCCACGCTAATGTCGCCCTGAATGGCGTTCGTCTGTTGAAATCCCGAGTGGTCGTTGTAGATGATGAGCGGGTTTTTGACCGTAAAAGAGTCTCCCAATACCTTCGAGTGCATGGAGTACCACAACTCGGCGGAGCTAGCGATTTCCTTTAATTTTTCAGGATTATCGAGATAATCATAAATGACAAAGTGCTCTGTTTCGGTCACTTTAAAAGGCTGCTGGTTGTAGCGGGGCTTGTTGCGCCCGAAGTATTGGGCCTGCAAAGGGCTGGCAAAAAGGGCTGCGAAAAAGAGCGCAAAAACAAGTCTGTATTTCATGGTATGCAAGTGTTTGAATTCGGGTGTATTTGATGCCAAATCATGGTCTGTCAAACAGATATGGTGGTTTAACAACCACAGACGCAAAAAATATGTGCTTGGGGTGTTAGGGGTAAGTTAAAGGGGTGCGGGAAAGGTAAAGTTTTGCGGAAAGGCACCAGATTGGCATTGGAATAGGCACTGCTGGATAGCAAAGCGGAAGATGATGCGAGGCCCAGGAACACCGCTGATAGATTTTTAGACCCTTAGCGAGCCGCGAAACCCCCTGGCGGCATAGTAAGATTCTGCTCCGTTGTGATACACGAAGACTTTGCCGAAGCGGAAATCACAAAAGAGGGCGCCACCGAGTTTTCTGATCTCAGCAGGTGTTTGCACCCAACTCGATGTTTTCATATCGAAATTTCCAAGTTTCTGCAGTGCTCGATATTGTTCTTCCGTCAAAAGTTCAATACCCATAGCAGCAGCCATTTCAATAGCGTTATCTTCCGGTTTATGTTCTTTCCTTGCGTCGAGCGCTTCGCGGTCGTAACAAATGCTTCTGCGGCCTTTAGGGCTTTCCGAGGAGCAATCATAAAAAATGTATTCGCCTGCCTGCCCCGCTGTGGCGGTGGTCTTTTCATCATGACCAACCACATCCGGTTCACCGCCAGTTATTTCCATCTTATGGAGCGACCACAGTTTTTCTCTCGAGTCCTCGGGGTGCAACTTTGCATAAACCTTAGCCCATTCAAGGCCTTCATGTCGGTTCATGTTTTTTTCAAAACGCGCTTTTAGTGTTCTGAATAGTTCTTCACGTTGTTCTGGCGACAACTCTCTTTTATTTTCCATCGTCATAACCCTCGCTGTTTTTAATTGTTTTGATTAGTATTGCCATGATTTTATTGTTTATTGGATTTTAGGTTTTTTAAGTTAGTTTCATAAATATTTATCCATTCTTTTACACTCATTTTTTTCATTAATTCACCAATGAGTTTATAGGGAATCTCATCCAATTTTTTAAAGCGGACGCAACTCTTTCCTATGCCCGGTCCGGAGGAAGGCTGGTCAGAATCTCTATTACTGTTTTTCCAGTTGCTTTCATATTTTGTTGATTTAACGATGTTGATCTAACAAAATCACATTTCCGTCAGGGTCGTTCAGCATTAGGCTTGCAGGCCCTTCCGTTTTTTCTGTGTTGTCGTTTACTGGTTTTTGCGCAAAAATTGCGTTAAGATAAAATCCGATTGCAAAGGATGCAAGAAGTCCTGAAATGATTAAGTATCTTTTTTTCATTTTATTGTTTTTTTGTTCGTTCTATTTATGCACGCTCATCCGTTACAATGACCGGTAACTGTGAATATGCGTAACTTTTAGTGCTCGAAGCTAAAGGTATAGAAAAGTTCTGCGCGAAATGGCTACGTTTGGGGCAAATTGTTATACCGACACAAAACAGCAAGGTACATGAAACATCTATCCCTCTTTTTCCTGAGCATTTGTCTAAGCGTATCTTCCATCGCAAAAGGTATATCACCTGTACTGTATGATGACTTTGATATTGAAAACCAGCATTTTATAATCTCTATCAACAAAGCAGGGCGGATCATTCACCTGATTGATAAGCGGACTCAAACCGAATTTGCAGTGGAGCGCTTGCAATCGCCCATACTCGCAGTGATGGTGAACAAGCTCACCCTGCTCCCCCAAAAAGCGATCTATTTGCCCAATGATGGACGGATCCTGTTGCAGTTCAAGCCTGGCCTCACTGCCCAGATCAAGGTGGTATCCCAGCCTAGTCATATTTCTTTCGAACTTATCTCCATCAGCGATGAAGCTGCCGTAGACGTAGCCGTTTGGGGGCCTTATGCCACCCAGATCAATGGAAGTATCGGAGAAACGATCGGCATTGTGCAAAATGAGTCGTTTACCTTCGGTATCCAAGCACTCAACCCCAAGACCCTCGGTGGCTATCCCTGGAAAGACGACGATCACCTGCCCCAAATGGACATCTTCGAACAGGAGGATTTTGAAGACGTAACGCATGCAAAACGAGGTGTTCTGTACTCCGTGGAAGCGGCTAAACCGACCGATTATGGCAGCACTTTGCAGGCTTACACCCGCAATCGTAGCAAGGACCGCGTCATTGAGAATTGGGGCCACCAACGCTATGTCGCGCCAGCATTTGCCGATGGCGGCCTGATCGGCAGCAAGATCGCCTTGTTTGGCTGTGCTACCGATCAAACCCTAAGCACCATCGGAGCCATCGAGATCGCTGAGGGCCTCCCACACCCGACCATCAATGGCCAATGGGTCAAGACTTCCCCGCTCATCAATGCCTCGTACCTCATTATGGATTTTGATGAATCCAATATTGACGAGTGCTTAGGCTATGCCCAACAGGCCGGTCTGCATTATTTATACCATGGCGACCCATTTAGTACCTGGGGGCATTATGGACTGAAGCCAAGTTTTTTCCCCAACGGAATCGCTGGTCTGAAAGCATGTGTGCAAAAGGGCGAACAAAAAGGGATCTATCTTGGCACGCACACTTTGAGCAATTTCATCAACACCGAAGACGCTTATGTCACCCCTTTGCCCGACAAACGGCTAGCCAAAGTGGGCGGCAGCGTCCTTTCAAAAGCCGTTGATGCGACACAAACGGAAATTGAAATTGCAGACCCTGGATTTTTTAATCAGTTCGAAAACAACCACTTGCACAGCGTCCAGATCGGCAACGAGATCATTCGTTATGGCACGGTCTCCGAATCTGCGCCCTGGAAATTGCTGGATTGTACGCGCGGGGCACTTGGTACGCAGGCGGCTGCGTATCCTCAAGAAACCAAAATTGAAAAACTGGCCGATCATGGGTACAAGGTCTTTCTGGGGGATGCCGCGCTGAACAAGGAAATTGCAGAAAACGTAGCGGATGTATTCAATGCTACAGGCATCCGGATGCTGGATTTTGACGGACTGGAAGGCGCGCATTCCACCAGCCTGGGGAATTATGGCGAGGCGCTTTTTGCCAAAGCCTGGTACGACCGATTGGATGCCAACATCAAGAACCACTTCCTGTTAGGGGCCAGCCGCTCGGGTCACTATTTCTGGCATATCTATTCCCGCATGAACTGGGGTGAGCCCTGGTATGCCGGTTTTCGGGAAAGTCAAACAGAGTACCGTCTGTTGAATCAGAAGTACTACAAACGCAACCTGATGCCCGGGATGCTGGGCTGGTTTAAAATGACGGCCAGCACCACGCTTGAAGACATTGAATGGCTCATGACCCGTTCAGCGGCCTACAATGCGGGCTTTGCTTTTGTGATGGACCTCAAAGCGGTCAAAGGCAATGGGGTGTCTGCTGAAATTTTGAATCGGATCAACTTGTGGGAAACGGCTCGACTAAAAGGGGTATTGCCGGAGGGGATAACGGCCAAAATGCGGGACCTGTCCACAGAATTCCATTTGGAAAAAGGCAAAGGCAACACCTTAAATCTTACGCAGGTGTATTCGCATAAATTCAAACACCTCAAAAAAGAACGCCAGCCGGGCGAACCGCTTTACACCTCCTTTTCCTTTGAAAACAAGGCTCCTAAACAGGCAATAGGGTTCATTATTACTGCGGTACAAGCAGATATCTCCAACCTTACACTGGAGATCAACCACAGCAAAAGCCTGCTTATTCCCATTGAATTAAAAAAGGGGCAATCGCTCAAATATGCTGGTGGAAAGGAAGCGGTAGTGTATGATGCCCAGTGGAACCAGATAAAAGTGATCGCAATACCTCAAGATCAGATGGTGGTTTCCAGTGGGAAAAACGACCTAAGTTTCGATTGCAGTTTTTCCGAAACGGAGTCAGGAGCAGAAGCGTATATGAATATTGAGATCAGGCTGATGGATGTCGCAGTTGTATTGCCAGATAAACAGTAGTAGATTCCACATTATACTTTGCGGCGCGCGGTATAACTTTACCACAAATCTTCCCAACATGAGGCACTTATTACTTCCTCTTTTGCCCTTGCTCCCATTTTTTGCGCTCGCGCAAACCAAGCCAGCATTCGAGTATTCAGAACAACCCGATCATCCATATCACTACGTGCCCCGCGAAGGCAGAGCCAGCAATCCACCCTTCCGCGTGGACGGCACGAGCTTCAGCATCCGGCAGGTGAACGTGGACGAAGCAGGGCAGAACATCCTCGGCGATGCTGCCAATGAGCCCTCCTTAGTCATTGACCCGACGAACCCCAAACGCATGGCTATCGGGTGGCGGCAGTTCGACAGCATCTCCAACAACTTTCGGCAGGCCGGTCATGCTTTTAGTTTTGATGCGGGCGAAAACTGGTCATCCCCCGATCCAATCGAGGCAGGCGTTTTCCGCTCCGATCCTGTGCTGGATGCGGATTCCGAAGGCAACTTTTTCTACAACAGCCTCACGGGCTCAAGCAATGGCTTTATCTGCCACGTTTTCAAATCTGAAACGGGAAGCAATGCCTGGGACAGCGGAACTTTCGCCTACGGCGGCGACAAGCAATGGATGGCCATAGACCGCACCAATGCCCCCTCCAACGGCAACGTCTATGCCTTCTGGAAAACGAATATATCCAGTTGCATTGGCGGCTTTACCCGATCACTGGACCATGGGCAAAGCTACCTGCCCTGCGAGCCATTGGTGGACGACCCTGTCAGGGGTACGCTCGTGGTAAGCCCATCCGGGGAGCTTTATGCCTGTGGCAGTTTTAACGGCGGCTTCATAGTACTGAAATCGAGCCAGCCAGCTGCAATACCCTTCCAATGGGATATGGTGCAAACAGTAGACCTTGGTGGCGATTTGGCTTACGCAACTGGACCAAACCCAGCTGGCATGCTTGGGCAGGTTTGGATTGAGGTGGACCAATCAGGCGGGCCTACGCATGGTTACATCTATCTGTTGGCCACCATACGCAGCAATGAGGATCCGGCAGACATAATGCTCTCCCGCAGCACCGATGGAGGGCTTACCTGGAGTGTCCCCATCCGTATCAATACCGACCCGGTGTCTGGTGACCCGTTTAACGGAAACTGGCAGTGGTTTGGCAGTCTCTCTGTCGCCCCAAACGGTCGTGTGGATGTCAGCTGGTTTGACACTCGTGACAACCCCGGCACTTTCCTATCCCGACTTTACTATTCCTATTCCACCGATGGCGGCCTCTCTTGGTCGCCCAACGAAGCGCTCAGCGATGCTTTCGACCCGCACCTTGGCTGGCCGCAACAGGCAAAAATTGGCGACTACAACCACCAACGGTCTGACAACATCGGGGCCCAACTCGCCTGGGCCGCCACCTTCAATGGAGAACAGGATGTTTTTTATAGTCGTATCGTGCCCGATTTGCCAACTGCCACACATGACTTCGCTTCGCAAAACGGCGCAGCAGCCAATGTCTCCTGCTCACCGAACCCGTTCACAGGCAGCACCTCGTTTCGGTTTTTATTGAAAAAACCAGCCCATGTTCAGGTGGAAATATTGGATGCTCGCGGGAGGCTGTTGGAACCCTTTTCGGGCGGGGAATTGCCTGCCGGGAAGCATGCCCTAGAATGGGAAAGCAGGCTTGGCTCTGGTCTTTATTTTTACCGTGTAACGGGAGATGGAGAATGGATGGGAGCAGGGCGGATGGTGAAGACTGGAGAATAAACAAAGCAGGCGGTGATCACACTTTTTTCGGCGGCAGATCAAAGGCTACTGCCTGGTGCTCCAAATGCCCATTGTGCGAGCCATCGCAAAAGGGCTTGTTTTTGGACAAGCCGCAGCGGCAAAGTCCAAGGGCAGTCCGGCCCTGAAGCCCGTACACATTGCCCTGTGCGTCTACAATTTCAAAATCGCCCTCCACTTTGAGAGAGCCGTTGGAGTTTACTGTAATTTTTGTCGCAGCCATGGTGCTAAGTTAAAATTTTTTGCAAAGGTAGGCATAAGGGTGCGCTTAAGGTAATGTGATCTTTGCATAGATCCATTCTTACCTTTCTTGGCCATTTCTTCATGCATCACCTGTACAAGGCGGTCGTGCAATTCCTGTTGTTTAGCTTTACTGGAAGCTGTGCTATAACTGGGGTGTGCAAGGTTTTTGGTTTCATCCTGGTCCGGAGATGTCACCTGGGCTGTTGATTAGTAGCCTATTTGGGCGTTTTTTGTTCCCACCGTTTTTGTAGGTGCATTTCGACCTTGAGCCTTGCTCCTGAAAATTACCACGAAGTGGTTGAATATGAATAGCCCCCGATGCAATCGGGGGGTGATAGGAGCAAGGGTAACAACCCCGAATGGGGTTGAATATCACGCTATAAACGCAAATTCAACCCCATTCGGGGCTGAAACACACGCCTTCCGATTTCCCCGAATTTCATTCGGGGCTATTCGTATTTGACCCTTTTAGGGTCTTTAATCAACGACATTGGGCTAACGCCACTTCAAGATTTAGCTATAGGTCAAAGATGAATTGTTTCAACGGACTTGGTAGGGGGGATGGAAAACGGTGGGAACAATTTTTTACAGAATCAACAGCCCAGATGTCACCTCACCGCTGCACCACCAATTTTTCGGCCCAAATCTTCCCCGTCCCAAAATACCGAACCAGGTAAACCCCAACCGGTATCTCCGAAATATTCAGCGAATGCGAACCCGCACTCAAGTGCTGCGTTTGCATCAATTTCCCGTTGAAATCTTTGATTTCCAAACGCCCTTCGGAGGGCAGTTCTTCTATATTTACAAAATCAGTGGCCGGGTTGGGTGAGAGGCTCAATTGCCAGAAATCCGCTGGTTCTACCGCTCCGACCGTTCCAATCTGCTGATATCCAAGGAAAAAGATCAAGGTATTTGTCATGGCTGGCACATAGCATTCGCCGTGGTCTGCCGTGGGCATTACGTCGTTGATAGCAAAGTTGGTTACGCCGGCAACCTGGAATGAATCCCGCGCCAGCAAACTGTTTCGGTAAGGCACCTGGTCGTCTTCCATGCAATAGAAAAGTCGGAAAGGGGCAATAGGCAGCCAATTTCCATCGTAGGTATCGTTGGCATCCAAGGCCACATTGATGGGATGATTCGGGTTGGTCTGGATTTCTTGTACGATGCTTTCCTGCAACATTTTGAAGGGCCGGGAGGCGCCTACGTCGTCGGTTAGGGTACTGATCAATTGGCTGTTCAAACTGGACAATGTGATTTGCCCTTCATAAAACTGCTGAATCAGTGCAGCGTAGGTAGGTTTGAACACTTCAGTGAGGTCATTGAACAGATTTCCGTACACCGTTTGATACGACAGGGCCGTATTTGGAATATAAGCCGGATAATAATACACGGCATCGGTCAGGATCAAATCCCGCATCACGCCAGAAATACTGTAAGGCCCTGACATGGGCGCCGCCGCCGTTACCTCAAACTCATGCGTTGGATCCTGCTCTATGGCGCGGTGCAAAGCCATAGCTCCGTGCCCACCCTGTGAATAACCCGTCACGAACAATTGATCGTTGATAAATACTTGATTCTGTTGCAGAAACTGCTCCCCCGCCCGTAACATATCCAAGGCCGCCCAAGCCTCGCTCTCCGCGTGGACGTAGGGGTGAAAACCTTTTGAAACATTTCCCAAGCCAAGATAATCCGGCAAAAAAGCCACATAGCCCAGGCCCGCGAATAATTGGCCCACAATGCCTTCTCCACCCGTAACGACATTGATGGAGGGGACATCCTGTTTGGAACCAGAGGTGCCGTGTTGATACACCAAACGTGGATATTTGCGCGTCGGATTGTCAGGCACGGACAACAAGCCCGAAGCCGTGTCCACCAAGCCCTGCACACTTTTGGTTGTGTAAGTGATGCGGTAATATTTCGCCCCATATTGAATGAAAGGCAGGCTGTTGAACTCCACAAACAATTCGGCTTGGGATTTTTGTCCCAAAAAGGTGGCGGAGACGAGGTTTTGGCTGAAAAGTGTGGTATTGAACGTCACCACAATGAACAAACTAAAGACAATTTTTTGCATAAAATAGGAGGGTTGGTGGGTTGACAAAGCTCAAAACTAAGAAATTAGCCACAATCCCATTGTTTAGTGCTCCTATGCGCAGGGGCGTAAGACCCTCGCACGGCATGTAAGCGCCAAGGTGACACCTCCTCGTGCCTCGGAGATATCACCTTGGCGCCACATATCTCCGCTTTACTTCAAATACCATTTCGACACATATACCCCCGGAGATGCCTCGAATACAAAAAGATACGCCCCAACCGGCAGGTTTTTGACATTGATTTCGGCTGTGTTGCTTTCTTGATGAACGTTGCGGATCAAACTGCCTTGAGCGGAATAAATTTGCAGGTTCAATGCTGAAAAGCCATCGCCCAGTTCCACCTGTACCGTTTCTTGGGCAAAAGACGGGTAGATTTTTACTTGCTTTTCAAGTTCGGGCGTGACAGTTCCGGTCACTGCACAAGGTATTGGGCATAGATCCAGCGGGTCATCCGAG